>JADGGK010000019.1 GCA_019689975.1 Pseudolabrys sp. | reverse complement strand
TATGGCGCCAGCTGCCGGCGCGATCGGGTTTCCATGGGGACCAATAAATTTCCCATGGTTTCAACGGCGTGAAACGGTGGCGCGCCCGAAGAGATTCGAACTCCTGACCCCCAGATTCGTAGTCTGGTGCTCTATCCAGCTGAGCTACGGGCGCTTCTGAACCGTCGCTCGCAGGCACGACGGGTAGGGATAGCTAACGTCTCGACCGCGCCTTGGCAAGCGGCCTGCGCGATCGCATCGACGCGCCGGCAATGGACGCCGCGGCGAAGGATGCACGCGCAGGGTCGAGCCGCCGCACGCGCCGCCGCAGCCGGACAGGCGGCGACGGTCGTGCCGTCAAGCCCGCGCCGCCATTCGCCCGCCCCCCGCGGCCGCTCGGTCATGCGCCCCGTCGAGGTCTCTCACGCCGAGAACCACGCGGAACCGCCACATGAGCGCAAGGCCCTGGCACAGGAGCGGGGCCACGGCGATGCGTCGTCCGCACCCTCCACGCAAAAAAAACCGCAACCCGGCTAATTTCCTGTGCCGCTCGGCGAGAGCGGCCGGGGCGGCTGGAGCGTCGACACTGGCCGCAAGACCGCCGCCACGCGCGGTGGCCCCACTCCGGCGTCCAACCGGACCCGGCGCGCGAGCGCGTTCGCAGGCTGCGTTGCGGTCGCCCGACCATCGGCGCGCTCGGCGCGCGGCGTTTACGCGGGTTTGTCTGCCTCCCTTTCGGGCGGACGCGCTCCGTCCTCGTCGCTATCGTCCTCGACCGGGACGGCATAAACTCCGGACAGCCAGCGGTTGAGGTCGATATCGGCGCAACGTCGCGAACAGAAGGGGCGGAACATCTGCTCGCTCCGCCTACCGCAGATCGGGCAGGTCGCGGAGGAGACGTTCGGATCGAGCGCGCTCATGTCCGGCAATATAGGCATTCACCTCCACAGCGCGAAGCCCATGCCGCAACCGGTGCCGGCCGCAGAACGGTAGCACGGAATGTACTCCTGCCAGACGCAGTTCAGATGACCAGCTGCGCCTGCCACCACGATCCAGTTGCGAATCTCCGAGGAACCGGAATTGAGCTTCCGGAGGGGAATCGAGGACAACGCCCCCGCGTCGTTGCGCCGGCAGGCTTCGAGTACACCGCGGTCGAGATCCTCGTCGATGGTGAAATGACTGAGACCGCCGGATGCCAATATGCCGATCCGCGCCTTGCCCGGCGCACTTTCCACCGCCGCGCGGATCGCCTGCCCGAGCCGGTAGCAGCGGCGCGGGTGCGGCTGGTTGGGCGGGAAATAGGTGTTGATCGCGATCGGCACGATCGGGATCACGCACTCGTGCATCATGCGCCGATGGACGAAGCCGAAAGCATGACCCTCGCCGTGCGCCCTGCCCAGGCGCCTGGCCTGGCTCACGTCAAAATCCTGCTCGATCAGTTGCTCGATGATGTGAAGCGCGAGCTTCGAGTCAACCGGATAGCGGCGACTTGCGTTCATCTCGTGAAACTGCGAACGCGCCTTGCGCCAGAAGGCAGGGACATCCTCGTCCATGGGCAGCGGATTGTTTTCGATCGTCTCGCCCCAATAAACGAGAATCGCCGGCATGTTGTCGTCCGAGTACTGCTCGTGCTGATCATCGCCAACGACAATGAGTGCATCGAGCCTAGCATCGCCGAGTGCACGCGCGAGCCGTGCGATGTTCTCGGTACAGCGCGCAGAACGTTGCTCGAGAACGCTCGGCTCGATCTGCTGCCTGATCGAGGGGTCGGCCTTGGCGAGCAGCTCCCCATAGGTGCAAGGCCTGCCGTCCTTGTCGAGTAGCTTGCGGCCGGAGGCATCGATCGCAGCGTGCTTCGGATAGTCTTCAGGCGGACTATTGAGCAGCGGGCTGTGCGAGGTTCCGATTGCAAGGACGATTTCGCTCATGCCGGTTCCCATCTAACGCCGGCGCGCAGCGTCTCGCTCGCGCAGCTCGGTCTTGAGGATTTTTCCATAGTTGTTCTTCGGCAGGGCATCGACGAACACGTAGTCCTTGGGACGCTTGAAACGCGCGATATGCGCAAGACACAGCGCGTCGAGCTCGGCGGGACTCGCATCGCCGACCACATAGGCAACGACGATCTCGCCCCAGTCGCGATCCGGCCGGCCGATCACCGAAACTTCGCGCACGCCCGCATGCTTGAGCAGCACCTCCTCGACTTCGCGCGGATAGATGTTCGAACCGCCGGAAATAATGAGATCCTTGGACCGATCCTTCAAATGGAGATAACCTTCCTCGTCAAAAAGGCCGATATCGCCGGTATGCAGCCAGCCGGACCGAAGGGACGCCGCG
The DNA here is from genome assembly GCA_019689975.1 of Pseudolabrys sp. Lineage (GTDB taxonomy): Bacteria > Pseudomonadota > Alphaproteobacteria > Rhizobiales > Xanthobacteraceae > Pseudolabrys. Next base: position 39,901 of record JADGGK010000019.1, on the reverse strand, counting down.
GTTGCCTCGGCATTCCGCCAATAGCCCGCCATTACCACCTCGCCTCGCACCAGTATCTCGCCGGGCTCACCCTGCGCGACAGGCCTGTCGTCGCGATCGGCCACACTCACCTCGACGCACGCGTATGGTTTGCCAGCGGAACCCAACCGCGCACGCCAACGCGGATGGTCGCGCACCGCAATATCCTGCTTCGAGAGCGTCGTGATCGTCATTGGCGATTCGCCTTGACCGTAAATCTGCGCAAGGCGCGGGCCGAAGCGGTCAAGTGCCGCGAGCGCGTCTTCGACATACATTGGTGCACCGCCCCAGATCAGCGTGCGAATGTTCTCGACATTGCAATCGGCGGATTGCGTCAGCAGTCGCTTGATCATCGTCGGCGCTGCGAACATCGAAATCCGCGGCCAGGCATTGAATAGCGCGATTATTTCTGCGGGTTCGAATCCGCCGCTTTCCGGGATCACCTGCACGCCCAATCGCGCTACATGCGGCATGATATAGAGGCCGGACCCGTGGCTCATGGGCGCCGCATGCAGGATGGCGTCGCCCGGCGAGACGGGATCGACTTCGGCCGCATAGGCGTGGCTCGCCCAATTGAGGTTGCGGTGCGTCAGCATCGCACCTTTCGGCCGACCGGTCGTACCCGACGTGTAGAAAAGCCAGGCAAGGTCGCCGCCGCTGCGCGGCACCACGTCAATGGCATCGGCGGTCATGAGCTTTTCGTAGGCGAGACTTCCGATCGTAATCAGATGCGCCAAAGTGTCGGGGGCATGCGGGGCGATATCGGTGTCGAGGCCCGGCGACGCGAAGCAGACCCGAGCTCCGGACTGTTCGAGGATATAGCCGAGTTCCGCGCCGTGCAGTTTGGCATTGGCGGGCACCGCGACACAGCCGGCGTGCCAAACGCCGTGGAGCAGTTCGACATAAGCCGGCGTGTTCTTCGCCACAATGGCGACGCGGTCGCCGGCTTGCAGCTCAAGCTGCGTGCGCAGCGCACCCGCAAGCCGTGCGGCGCGCTCCGCAAGATCCCCATAGGTCAGGACCGCGCGCGTGCCGACCGCCACGGCCGGCATTTGCGGATGACTGAGGCCGCACCGATGAAGCCACAATGCGATATTCATGCAGACCGCGTTTCGTCATGTGCAGGTGCGGGCGCAGCATCCGGAACGGAAATCCGCACGCCGCGGCACGTCGCTGCGAAGAGCAGACACACGACCTCGCCCACGCCCGCTCGAACCACATGATAGCGAATTCAGACGGCATTCAGCCAGCCAAACCGGATCGGAAAGCCTTCCCCGCCGAGCAGGGCAAGCGTCTCATAGAGTGGCAGGCCGACTACATTGGAGTAGGAGCCGACGATCTTGACCATAAAACCGCCGGCAATGCCTTGCGCGGCGTATCCGCCGGCTTTGCCGCGCCATTCGCCCGAGGCCAGATAGGCTTCGATGTCCTCCTCCGACAAGCGTTTGAAGCGGACGCGTGTTTCGACCAGACGCTGACGAAAGGATTCCTTCGGGGTGACCAGGCAAATCGCCGTGTAGACGCGATGGTTGCGCCCCGACAGGAGGCGGAGGCATTGCGCCGCCTCATCGAGTAATTCGGCTTTGGGCAGAATGCGGCGACCGACGGCAACCACGGTATCGGCCGCCAGAATATAGGCCCCGCGCAACTCATCATCGAGCTTCACATTTTCAAGCGCCGCCGCGGCCTTGCTGCGCGCAAGGCGCGTGGCATAGGCGCGTGGGATTTCGCCGCGCCTCGGCGTCTCGTCCACGTTCGCCGGCTTCAAGGCATCCGGCTCGATGCCAACCTGGTTTATGAGTGCAAGCCGCCGCGGCGAGCCGGAGGCAAGCACAAGTTTGGGCCGGCCAATCATCGGGGTGGATAAACTGTCATGGAGACTCTGAAGCGCGGAACCTACCGGAACAAGGCACAAACCACAACTCACTCATTGCCGCCGGGCGCGCCGCCGAAACGGGCACGAATCTGCGACATCAGCTGCTCACGCAATTCGCGATAGGCATCAAGTCGCTGTTCACGATTGCCTTCGGTAGCGGTTGGGTCGATGGTCGGCCAGTATTCCACCTGCATGGCGTGCATGCGCGTCAATTCCAGCGCCTTGTGGTGGGCCGGCGGCGACAGCGTCACGATCAGGTCGAAATTCAATCCTTCGAGTTCGTCGAGCTCCTCGAATGTCAGCGGCGTATGACGGGATATATCGATGCCTATTTCCTCCATCACCGCGACCGCGAATGGATCGAGTTCTCCTTTCTGTACCCCAACCGAGCTGACATAGACAGCCTCGCCGTAAAGCGTCCGGAACAGCGCGGCCGCCATCGGCGAGCGCACCGCGTTGAGGCCGCAGGCGAACAACACAGCCTTGGGACGCGATGAGTGCGCGGCGGCCAATTTTTCTCCACTCCTCCGTTTACCACCTTCGAGGGTGCAGGATCCTTCACGGTCCGAGGCCCGATTTGCCGCAATTGCTGTTCATGCTTCGGCACTCGCTCGAATGCTGCGGAAGACAGGAGCGACCATCCGCGGCGACAAGGCGTCACCCCCTCCAATGCAGCACGCACAACAATGTAAAGAGGCGCCGTGCGGTATCAATGTCGAGCGCAACTTTGCCTTTGAGGCGCTCCATCAATATGCGCGATCCCTCATTGTGAACTGCGCGTCGTCCCATATCGATCGCCTCGATCTTGTCGGGGGTGGCGGTACGGATCGCCTGATAATAGCTGTCGCAGATCGTGTAATAATCTTTCACAATCCGCCGCAATGGCGTGAGCGAGAGAAGATGCGCCACCACAGGTTTTCCATGCTCATCGCGGATGTCGAAAACAAGTCGATTGCCCGTGATTGAGAGGTGCAGAGTATAGGGTCCGCCGTCATGACCTATTGGCGCAAACGAATTCTGTTCCAGCAGATCGTAAATCGCGATTTGGCGTTCGTGCTCGACGTCTGGATTGGAACGGTTGATGGTTTTCTCGTCGAGCGTCACACCAACGAGGCGTTTGCGCGCGGCCGGTGTCCTGGCAGCGCTCATGATCGATTGAGGCGGATCATCATCGATCGGGCGTGCGCTTCGAGACCCTCGGCTCGCGCAAGCGCCGTTGCCGCAGGGGCGAGCGCACGCAGTTGGTCCGGCCCGCATTTGAGCAGCGAGGTACGCTTCATGAAGTCGATCACGCCAAGACCGGAAGAAAAGCGCGCAGAGCGGGCCGTCGGCAGCACGTGGTTGCAACCAGCGACGTAATCGCCGATCGCCTCCGGCGTGTGTGTGCCGATGAAAATCGCTCCTGCGTTACGAATATTGTTGGCAAGGAGATCGGCGTTGCGCGCCATGATCTCGAGATGTTCAGGGGCAAACCTGTCCACGAGCGGAACCGCCGCGATGAGATCCGGTACGGTGATGATGGCTCCGAAATCCTGCCACGACGCCGCAGCGACCGAGGCGCGAGGCAATGTGGCGAGCTGACGCTCAAGTGCGCGCTCGACCTCGGTCGCAAGCGCTGCGCTGTTGGTCACCAGCACCGACTGGGCGCTCGCGTCATGCTCGGCTTGTGCCAGCAGATCGGCCGCGATCCACTCCGCATCGCCAGTCTCGTCGGCAAGCACCAAAACCTCGGAGGGACCGGCGATCATGTCAATGCCGATTTTGCCAAAAAGGAGACGCTTGGCCGCCGCGACATAGGCATTGCCCGGGCCGACGACTTTGGCTACCGGCTTGATGGTCTCGGTGCCGCACGCGAGTGCGGCCACCGCCTGCGCGCCGCCAATCCGGTAGATTTCGTCGACACCGGCAAGTTTAGCCGCCGCCAGCACCAATGGCGAAACGATGCCGTCAGGTGTCGGTACCACCATGACCACGCGCGGCACGCCGGCGACCTTGGCCGGCACGGCGTTCATCAGCACGGATGAAGGATAGGCGGCGGTTCCGCCCGGAACATATAGTCCGACTGCGTCGATCGGCGTCCATCTGCTGCCGAATTCGACGCCGAGCTGGTCGGTGAAACGGTCGTCGACCGGTTTCTGTCGGCGATGATAGGCCTCGATGCGGTCACGCGCGAACTCGAGGGCATCCAGCGCCTCGCGCGCGCAGGACTTCTCCGCTGCGTCGATTTCGGCCGAGGCCACGCGCAAGCCGAGGCCCGCGAGGTCAACCCGGTCAAACTTGGCGCTCAGCTCGAGGAGCGCGCGATCCCCGCGTGCCGCCACGTCGGAAATTATCGCCCGCACGACCGTTTCCACCTCCGCCATCGCTTCGCGCTTGGCGGCCAGCAGCGCGGCAAAGCGCCGAGGAAAATCGGTGCTGCGGCTGTCGAGTCGCTGCGGCATCGGCCTGTTCCTGCCGGGTGACGCCCGGATCAGAGGTCAATGGTGCACCATTGGTGCGGCGTCAACCCCGCCGCATCAACGAAAAGGCTCCGCGCTTGCGGCGGAGCCCTATCGGAAAAGGCCGATCGCCCGATTATTTCTTCTTCCGAGCCGCGTGTTTATGGCGTTTATGATGCTTTCTGACCGCCTTTTGTGGCTCGTAGACGCACGGGGCCAGACACAAACCGCCTCGACCCAAGGTGCACGTGAACGGCTCGGCCACGCAGACCGAAGGCTGTCCGAGTTTGACGCATTCGCAGCCCACATCGGCCCTGGCCGGAGTTGCGGAAAAGGCAGCGGCGCCGGCGAGGAACGCGGCTGCGGTCATGAAAAATTTGCGCATGGAAGACCCCCCAATTTGGCAACACGCCACACTAGGCCATCAACATTTCCAAAGATCAAGCGGCACCGGGACAAGTGCTTCCCGGCGCAGGTCCTCAAGCCGGATTTCTCGTCAGGCGCGTTCTTCGGAAGTCTTGTCCGCCGAAGGAAAGACGTCCACCGGATGGATGGGACAAGAGCTGGTCGTCCAAGTCGGGCCGAGATCGGCCAATTCGGCCTCCAGACATTCAACATCGAGGCGCAGCGTACCGCCACCCGAAAAGGTAAGCGTGACCACGCCGGCGGGGGCATCGGTTGCCTTGAATTCGACGGCCAGCAGATTGAGTACGGCCTCACGACCCGCCGGGTCCACGTTGCGACATTTGCAAGCCAACACCCGCTCGAAACGCAGGACCGACCGACGGCGCCGGTATTGCGGCGGGGCAGATTGCGCGCTCTCCCAATCGAAACGGTTGATCCCGACTACCAGACGCTTTTCCTGCGGTCGCCAATGGACGTCGCCGACCCTGACGATGGCATCCTGGACGTGAGCGGAGACGACCTCGAGATCCTCCTCGTCGAGGACAATGAATTTCAGCGCATCATCCATGGGCGCGCTCCCCTCTTTGGCGCCTAATTAGGCAAGGGCCGGGTCGGGTTCAAGGTGGTCGGCTCCGCCGAGGGGAATGCCGGCTCGAGCCCGGCCGAGATCCAGCGCGATCGACTTGCCGGATCGATAAGAGCGTTTACGAACGCCGTCGCGGCCTCCGGTGCGGCGGCGGAAACCGGGATCGCCGCTGTATAGGTGTTGACATTGTGCAGTGCACCCGGCAATGGGCCCACGACGCGGACACCTTTGACGGTAAGGAGCTCGCTGATGAAGGTGGTACCGATTTCGGCCCGACCGTCGGCGACGGCCTGAGCGACCTCGTAGCCGCGCTTGCCGAGCACCGCCTTGCGGTTGACCTCCTCGGCGATACCGAGCCGCTCGAGCAGGCGCGCGAAAAAATTTCCTGACGAACCGCCGGCCTGCGGGTCGGTATAGGACACAGACTTCGCGCCGAGCAGCGTTTGCTTGAAGGCTTCGGGTGTCGAAATGTCAGGCATTGGGGCACCCTCGCGGATGGCCACACCCGTGACGGTGCGACCGAGGTCGCGCACAGTGCCGGGCAGAAGGCGGCCTTCCCTTTCAAGCTCCGCGATGATTGCCGCCGGCAGAATGAGAAGATCGGCCGGCTCGCCACCGATAAAACGCGCGCGCAGGGCGCCGGCGGTGCCAAAATGGAGATCGAGCCGCCAACCGCCTCGACGCTCGAATACCTTGCCGAGCTCCTCGACCATCGCCTGCACCGCGCCGGCGCTCATGACCTTGGCGGACGGCATCTTTTTTCTCCCCCCGTTCGCCCCGCCGCTGCCTCGTTCACGCCGGCCAAGGCGGCCAGGCAAATGGGTCCTGGCAAGCCGAGCATGCACCCGCGGAGCAGGAGTGACAATATCCGCATCCTTATCCGCTGATCCGTTCGATCGCCGCACCACAGGCTGCGAGTTTCTCCTCCAATCGTTCGAAGCCGCGGTCGAGGTGATAGACACGGTTGACGATGGTCTCGCCCTCGGCGGCCAGTGCGGCGATCACCAGCGACACCGACGCGCGCAAATCCGTTGCCATGACCGGCGCACCTTTTAGGCGATCAACCCCCTCGATGGTTGCGGTCTCGCCGTCGAGATGAATATGGGCACCGAGACGCACCAACTCCTGCACATGCATGAAGCGGTTCTCAAATATGGTCTCCGTGATTCGCGACACACCGCGTGCGCGCGTCATGAGTGCCATCAGCTGCGCCTGCAGGTCGGTCGGGAAGCCGGGAAACGGCGCGGTAGCCACTTGGACCGGCGCAAGCCCTGCGCCATTGCGTCCGACGCGTATTCCCTCGTTGGTGACGGTAACGCTGACGCCCGTCTCGATCAGCACATCAAGCGCAGCCTGCAACAATTCCGGCCGCCCGTTCTGCAGCAACACATCGCCGCCGGCCATCGCCACCGCCATCGCATAGGTGCCGGTTTCGATACGGTCTGGCAGCACGGTATGGCGCGCCCCGTGAAGCCGCGGCACGCCTTCGACGACGATGCGCGAGGTGCCGGCACCCGAGATACGCGCGCCCATCTTGTTGAGGCAGTCGGCAACGTCCCCGATCTCGGGCTCGCGCGCGGCGTTTTCGATTACCGTCGTGCCTTGCGCCAGCGAAGCCGCCATCATCGCTGTGTGCGTGCCGCCGACGGTGACCTTGGGAAAAGTGATCTCGGCCCCGCGCAGCCCTCTTGGCGCCCGGGCGATCACATAGCCACCTTCGATCTCTATCGTCGCACCAAGTCTTTCCAGGGCCATCAGGAGGAGGTCGACCGGTCGGGTGCCGATAGCGCATCCGCCGGGCATCGACACTTTCGCCTCGCCCATGCGAGCGACGAGAGGCGCAATCACCCAGAAGCTCGCCCGCATCTTGGAGACGAGCTCATAAGGCGCGGTGGTATCGACGATCGACTTAGCCGAGATGTGAACGGTGCGGCCGTTGTTCACCGCTTCGCCGGCGCGTTTGCCGGCAATCATGATGTCGACGCCGTGATTGCCGAGAATGCGCTGCAACTGGATGACGTCGGCCAGACGCGGCACGTTGTCAAGGATCAGCGTGTCCTCGGTCAGCAGACTCGCAATCATCAAGGGAAGCGTGGCGTTCTTCGCCCCCGAGATCGGGATCGTCCCGTTGAGCGGTCTGCCGCCGACGATGCGTATCCGATCCATCGACCCAGCCCCTTATTCAGGTGTTGCGCATCAGGTAGCAGGAATCAGGCTTTTTCGTAACGGTTCGCGGTTACGCGTCGGGACCGGATCGTATTTTCCGGGCTCCCGGCGCCGGATCACCAGGCCCCGATATCCGATCGCCGGGCGCCTGCTTCCGGGCGCGCGCCTGCGCCTTGCGCCGCTTGAGGTTCTCGCGTAGGGCGGCGGCGAGGCGCGCCTTCTGCGCCGCCTCGGGGGATTTCCGTCCGCTCCCGTCAAACTCGACCATGGCGCGCATGTATCGGCGCCGATGCCCGAGGGCAAGACCGGCTTGTCCTTGCCTGACGGCCCGCGCCTGTGGCAGTTTGCGCCGCGTCCGAGGATGGTTAGTCGACTGGCCGTTTCCTTGCTGCCGTAGCTCAGTGGTAGAGCACCCCCTTGGTAAGGGGGAGGTCGCGCGTTCAATCCGCGCCGGCAGCACCAGGTCATCGTGGACGAGCGACCGATTGTGATTGGGTCGCGGCCGGCTTGGCTCGGATGGGGCGCGGATTGGCAGGTGGCAGGAGGCGTACCTCGGCGGCCGTCGTTGCGCCATTCGCCGGTCGCGCCTCTCAACCGGCGATCGCGATGTGCGGCCTCTTGCGCTTCTTGCCGAACGGGGCGCGTCCAACCGCTTCGGCGTATTCGTTGATCGGCTGAGGACGCCCGACGAAGAATCCCTGGATCCCGTCGCAGCCGCATCCGGCGAGAAAGCGCAGCTGCTCCTCGGTCTCGACACCCTCGGCCATCACAGGCAGATCGAGGCCGTGGCCGAGCGCGATCACCGCGCGGATGATGGTCGCCGACTGGGCGCTATGCGCGAGGTTGACGACGAAAGTCTGATCGATCTTGATCTTATCAAACGGAAAAGCCTGCAGATAGGACAGCGACGAGTAACCCGTGCCGAAGTCGTCCATGGCGATGCGTACGCCGAGCCCTTTCAGCCGGCGCAAAATCGACAACGCGCGGGTAAAGTCGCCGATCAATACGCTTTCTGTAACTTCCAATTCGAGCCGACCCGGCGCAAGTCCGGTCTCGAGCAGGATGCCGTGGACCAGGTTCGGCAGGTCGTCGCGCAGGAACTGCACCGGCGAGAGATTGATTGCGATGTGCAGGGGCCGCGGCCAGGACGCCGCTTCGCGACAGGCGCTGCGCAGGATCCATTGTCCGAAGGCCGTGATCGTGCCAGCTTCCTCGGCAAGCGGAATAAAGACGCCGGGCGGCACAGGGCCGCGCACCGGATGGTTCCAGCGTGCCAGCGCCTCGAAGCCAACGATCTCGCCTGCGATCGTCGCCTGCGGTTGGTAATGCAGCGAGAGTTCGTTGCGCGCGACTGCAAGGCGGAGCTCCTGCTGCAGCGCACGTTTGTCGCGCAGCTTCTTGTCCATGGCAACTTCAAAGAACCGGATCGAACCGCGTGCTTCCGTCTTGGCGCGAAACATCGCGGCGTCGGCATTGGATACAAGCGTGCTCGCGTCAGCCCCATCCTGCGGATAGATCGCGATACCGATGGTCACGTCGGCACGCAGAATATGACCGTTGATATCTATGTCGGCATCGAGCGCCGCGCCCAGTCGCTCAGCCAAGGCTTCCGCGACCGCGGGCTGAGCGCCGGTCGGCGTGATGACGGCAAACTCATCGCCGCCAAGCCTCGCAAGGAACGCGCCCTGGCAGACGCTCTGCATGCGCAAGGCCACCTCGCGCAGTAACGCGTCGCCGGTCGCATGGCCGAATACGTCGTTGACCGACTTGAATCGATCAAGGTCGATACACAAGAGCGCAAAGCTTTCCCCGGCCGCGGCGGCAAGATCAACGGTGGCACGCAAGCTTTCATTGAACGCGGCGCGATTGGGCAAATCGGTGAGCGGATCGTGGTTTGCCATATGCGCGATACGCTGTTCGCTGCGCTTGCGATCCGTCAGATCGTTGATGACGACGATGAGATATTGTGGCTTGCCGTCTTTGTCTTTCACCGTCAACCGCGTCGCGGTGACGATGCGGATGCCGTTGCGGGGCGTCAGAACCGCGTGCTCGTCGAGAAACGCAACGTCGCCCGAGTCGATCAACCGGGCGTCCTGCGCCTCGATCGCTTCGGCGGTTTCCGCAGGCAGGACGTCGCGCGCACGCCGTCCAAGCATGACGTCTCGGCCGACACCGAGATATTGCTCGGCGGCACGATTGATCAGGCAGTAGCGCAGCGCGGCGTCCTTTACGATGATCGGTGTCGGAACGTTCTCGATGATCGTGTCGAGGAATTGCCGCGTCTGCTCGAGCGCGCGCTCGGCGCGGGTGCGCTCGGTAATGTCCTCATGCGTCGCCACCCAGCCGCCATCCGCCATCGGCTGATTGACCACGGCGATGGTGCGGCCGTCGATCTGCTCGACATTGAGCGTGAAGGCCTTCCCCTGCCCGATCGCGGCCCTGAGCTTGGTGGCATAATTCTCGACGTCGAAAGGAAAAGTGCCGGCAGCCACGCGCGCATCCAGGAGTTCGTGCAGCGACACGCCATGGCGGATGCGTCGCGGGTCGATGCCATACATATCGATATAGCGGCGGTTCCAGACCACCAAGCGACCCTTGCCGTCGAACATGCACAAGCCCTGGTTCATATTGTTGACGGCACATTCCAGACGCTGGCTGTGCAGGGAGAGGCGACGCCGCGTGACGAGCACCGCGACTATGCCCGCGATCACGCCGCCGCCGAGCGCACCCGCCGCAAAAGCGCCGAGGACCTGCGGCAGCGCATCAGCCGTGAGTAGAAGCGTGGCCACGAGCGCACAGCCGATCAAGCCGGCAAGGGTGAGCGCACGCCAGCCGGCGACCCTGTTATTTTCGCTCGCGATGTCCGCCATCGCCTTTGCCACGCCAATCCTCGCGGCAAACCGTGCCGCCGGCTTCCGAATTGACGCTATCCTTAAGTGTCGAGGATTTGGTCGGTATTAAAGTTCGCTATGGGTGACGGTTAATTTCCCGGTAAGGCTACCAAACCGTCAACGCGATCGCGGAAGCCGGCGTGCGCGTATCAATGCGGACGTAGAAACGCGAAATCGCAGCCTTCGTCGGCTCCCAAGATCTGCTCGGCATAGAGTTTTGCATAGCCCCGCGCCGGCGGAGCAGGGGCGGCCGCAGCGGCGGCCGCACGGCGGCGCAATTGCGCTTCGTCGACAAGAAGATCGATGCGCCGTTCCTTCACCGAAAGGCGGATGCGGTCGCCGCTGCGCACCAAGCCGAGAGGCCCTCCCGAGGCGGCGTCGGGCGTGACGTGCAGCACCACGGTGCCGAACGCAGTGCCGCTCATGCGCGCATCGGACACGCGCACCATATCCTTTACGCCACGCGCCGCGAGCTTCTTCGGGATCGGCAGGTAACCCGCCTCCGGCATCGCCACCGCAGAATGCGGGCCCGCATTCTGCAGCACCAGGATGTCGTCCGCGGCAACGTCGAGCGCCGGATCGTCGATGCGCGCCGCCAAATCCTCGAGCGAAGAGAACACCACGGCGCGGCCTTCGTGTTCGAACAAACGGCTGTCGGCCGCGGAGCGCTTGAGGATTGCCCCCTTGGGCGCGAGATTGCCGAACAGCGCGATCAGTCCGCCTTGCGGTTCGAGGGGCGTCTCGCGCGCGGCGATGATCGTCCGGTCGACATAGGCGACATCCTGCGCCAGGCGTTCGCCGAGGGTCTCGCCGGTCACTGTCATGACATCGAGGTGCAAGAGATCCTTCAATTCGCGCAGCACCGCGCCGAGCCCGCCGGCGGCGAAGAAGTCCTCCATATAGCCGTTGCCAACCGGTTTCAGGTTCACCAAAACCGGCGTCGTGTCGGAAAGTTCGTTGAGGCGTTGCAGCGACACCGGCACGCCGGCGCGGCCGGCGATCGCGGTCAGATGGATGACAGCGTTGGTCGAGCCGCCGATGGCGAGTAGGACGCGCAGCGCGTTCTCGATCGAGCGCGCATTGATGATCTTGTCGGGCGTCAGCGCGGAGCCGACGAGCCTCACGGCCGCAACGCCCGTTGCCTCAGCCGCCCGCAGCCGGTCCGCATGCACGGCCGGGATCGCCGCCGTCCCCGGCAGGGTCATGCCCAGGGCCTCGGCGAGACAGGCCATGGTCGAGGCCGTGCCCATCACCGCGCAGGTGCCGGCGGTGGTGGCAAGCTTGCTCTCGACCTCTTGGATCTCGTTGTCGTCAACTTTGCCGGCGCGGTATTGCGCCCAGAAGCGGCGGCAGTCGGTGCAGGCGCCGAGCCGCTCGCCGCGGTGGCGGGCCGTCATCATCGGTCCTGCCACCAGGGCGATCGCCGGCCGGCCCGCCGATACCGCACCCATGAGTTGCGCCGGCACCGTCTTGTCGCAGCCGCCCATCAACACCACCGCATCCATGGGCTGGGCGCGGATCATCTCCTCGGTATCCATCGCCATCAGGTTGCGGAATTTGAGGCTGGTCGGATTGAGAAAGACCTCGCCGAGCGAAACGGTTGGAAATTCGAGCGGCAGGGCGCCGGCCGCCAACACGCCCCGTTTAACGGCCTCAAGCAGTTCCGGAAAATGGCGGTGACAATTGTTGAAGCCGGAGGCCGTATAGGCGATGCCGACGACCGGCTTTTCCAGCATGGCGCGCGAATAGCCCATCGACTGCGCGAAGGAACGGCGCAGATAAAGCGAGAAATCGCGGTCGCCGTAGTCGGTAAGCCCGTTGGCGATGCCGGCCCGGGAGCTGCTCATGCGGACAGTTGTTGCAGAGTAAGAACGCTGGAGGCAAGGCCGACCGCCGGCAGCCTCTGCTTCCCAAACGGGAGCGTCAACGGACGCCATCATGCCGGCGATGCAGCATGTTTCCAAGCCGCCTTCCGCGGCGAGCGGAGCACTGACGCCGCCGGGCACGGAGTCATTCCCAAAACGGTGCGGCCCGTCCTGCCCCTACGCGCCAGGCCCTATTGGGGCAGATCGCGGCGATGCCCTTTTGCCCTGCGGCGAATCTCGCCTCGACAAAAGCCCTAGAACTCTTCTAAGTAGAGCCGGGGCTTCGTCCGCTTCCGCGGGAAAACAGCATGGATTACAAGGGTTTCTTTGTATCGGCCCTCGATCGGCTGCGGCAGGAACGCCGCTACCGGGTGTTCGCCGATCTCGAGCGCATAGCCGGCCGTTTTCCCTATGCGGTCTGGCATTCGCCCCAAGGCCCACGCGAGGTCGTGATCTGGTGTTCCAACGACTATCTCGGCATGGCCCAGCATCCGAAGGTGGTGAGCGCCATGGTCGAGACCGCGGCGCGCATGGGAACCGGTGCGGGCGGCACCCGCAACATCGCCGGCACCAACCATCCTCTGGTCGAGCTCGAGCGCGAACTCGCTGACCTGCACGGCAAGCCGGCCGCGCTCGTCTTCACTTCGGGTTACGTCTCCAACCAGACCGGCATCCAAACCATCGCCAAGCTGCTGCCGAACTGCCTCATCCTGTCGGATGCGCTCAACCATAATTCCATGATCGAGGGCGTGCGCCAGTCAGGTTGCGAGAAGCGGATCTGGCGGCATAACGACGTCGGCCACCTCGAAGAACTTCTGCGGACCGCCGAACGCGAGCGGCCGAAGCTCATCGTGTTCGAAAGCCTCTATTCGATGGACGGCGATGTCGCTCCCGTGCACGCGATCTGCGACCTTGCCCAGCATTACAACGCGATGACCTATGTGGACGAAGTGCACGCGGTCGGCATGTATGGGCCGCGTGGCGGCGGCATCTGCGAGCGCGACAACGCAATGGGCCGCGTCGACGTGATCGAGGGTACCCTCGCCAAAGCCTTCGGTTGCCTTGGCGGCTATATCGCGGCGGATGCCGCGATCGTGGATGCGGTACGCTCCTATGCGCCTGGCTTTATCTTTACGACCGCGCTGCCGCCGGCCGTCTGCGCGGCCGCCACCGCCGCTATCCGACATTTGAAATCGTCGAGTTGGGAGCGCGAGCGTCACCAGGATCGCGCCGCGCGCGTGAAGATGGTACTCAACGCCGCTGGCCTTCCGGTCATGCCGAGCAGCACGCACATCGTGCCGGTCCTGGTGGGTGAGCCTGAGAGATGCAAGCAGGCCTCGGACCTGCTGCTCGCGGAGCATGGAATCTATATTCAGCCGATCAACTATCCGACGGTACCCCGCGGCATGGAGCGGTTGCGCATTACACCTTCTCCCTATCATGACGATGCACTGATCGACCGTCTTGCCGAAGCCCTGGTCGATGTATGGGAGCGGCTCGGCTTGGAACGCCGTGAACGCCCGCTGGCGGCGGAATAGTCGTTTTCAGGCCGTCGGGACCAACATGGGAGCGCCGGAAGCGACGCCTGCTCGCCGCCCACGCAAGGCCGAGAATCGCGCTATTTTGCGCTCTTAGCGTGGCGCGGCCGGGCCTTTGTCGGCTCAATCCTGGAAGGTGAATTTCGGCGGTTCATCGGGCGAGGTCCGGGCGACACGACGGGCCATGAACGGCATCATCAGGCCGACGAACACGATGCGCATGACGTGATGCGCCCCCACATAGACCGGATCGAGATGAAGCGCGAGTGCAAGCAACATCATGGCGTCGACCGATCCGGGCGCGAAGGCAATCATCACTTCCGCCGCACGCAGTGATAGAAACTCGATGAGGCCAGCGGCGAAGACGGCCGCAATCGCAACCGCCACCGCGAATGAACCGAACGCAGCGGCGAGATAGTCCAAGAAAAGTCTTGGCGGAGTATTGGTGAAACGTGCGCCGATGAGGGCGCCGAGCGCCACGGCCGCCGCATTCGCGGCCCAAGCCGGCACCACGGCGTGAACCAGCCCGCTACCGTGCAGCATCGCGGAGATAATCATCGCCCCGAACATCAGCCCTCCGGGCAGCCGGAAACGGTGCGCGGCGGCGGCACCGCATAGCGAGACCGCAGCCAGTAGCACAAGCTCGACGACGAGCGTGCCCGTGAACGGGCCGTTGACTCGGCGGACGGCGTGGCCGGCCAGCCCCAGCAACGCAAGGCCGGACGGCAGACCGACCGCGATGATGACGACCCGCATGGTCTGGACGATGGCGACGGCCCGCAGATCGGCGCCGAGCTCGGCGGCGACGATTAACACCTGCGACATGCCGCCGGGCGCCGCGGCAAGAAAAGCGGCCGTCCTGTCCCAACCGTGCGCCAAGCGCAGATAAGTCGCGCCGGCAAGGCCGATGCAGGCCATGGCGACGATGAGGACCCCAATGCTTGCGGGATAGGTGGCGATCCCGTGCAGCGTCTCGGGGGTGACGACCGCGCCGAGCGAAATGCCGATGACCACGTAGATCGCGCGGCCGGCGGACGAGGGCAGGCACATCGGCCGACCCGCCAATGCCGCGCCGGCGACCGCCAGAATGCTGCCTGAGAGGAACCCGGCCGGCACACCGACCCATCCGAAAATGCCGCCGCCAATCGCCGCAAGCGCCAATGTCTCCGCCACGTCGCGGGCGCGCAGGGGCCGGGATGAGGGACGGGAAGCGGACAAGGCAGCGGACGTGGAGGGAAACCGTGCCATGAACGCCCGGTTTCCGGTCCGCCATCAATGCCGCGGGAGAAGCGCCGCGTCAAACAGGCCACACGGTAATGGACCGAGGACCATTTCTGTGGTGACCTAGGGGCCAGGGTCATTTTGGGACGCGCTCGAGGCAGGCCGCGGTCTCCTTCCGCCGTTACCCGTCGGCGCGGATGAGTCTAACGCGCCGGGCGGGCGCGGCGGCACGCTGGAGCCAGCGCGCGAGAAGGTCGCCCGCATGCTGCAGAGTTGGGTCGTCATCGCGATAGCTCTCGGCTACATCGGCTTCCTTTTCCTGGTGGCGAGCTATGGCGATCGCATGCGCCGCTTCAGTGGTGCCAATCGTACCCATCTGCTGATCTATCCGTTATCTCTCGCGATCTATTGCACGTCCTGGACTTTTTTCGGTTCGGTCGGCTCGGCCTCGCGCACGGGCTATGAATTCCTTACGATTTACATCGGACCGATACTGATGTTCGGGCTGTTTACGCCGCTGATCCTGCGCGTGGTGCGGCTCGCCAAAACGCAAAATATCACTTCGATCGCCGACTTCATCGCCGCGCGCTATGGCAAGAGCCAGGCGGTAGCCGCGACCGTTGCGCTGATCGCGATCATCGGCACCATTCCCTATATTGCCCTGCAACTAAAAGCGGTTTCGGCCTCGCTCGAGACCATCATCGCACAGATCACTCCCGGAAGCGATCCCGGCCGACCGCTGCTTGGCGATATTGCGCTTTACGTCTCGCTGTCGATGGCGGCTTTTGCGATGCTGTTCGGCACCCGCCATATTGATGCGACCGAGCACCAAGACGGCCTGATGCTGGCGATTGCCGCCGAATCGATTGTCAAGCTCGTCGCGTTTCTCGCCGTCGGCGTGTTCATCACCTTCTGGATGTTTGACGGACCGGGCGCGCTGTTTGCTGCCGCGCGAAGCCACGCGCCGGCAGCCGCCATCCTGGCACGCGAGCCATCCCTCGACACGTGGATTGCAACCACGCTTCTCTCGTTCGTCGCCATCATCCTGTTGCCGCGCCAATTTCATGTTGCAGTGGTCGAAAACCACAACGAAAGCGAGATCAAACGCGCGGCTTGGCTGTTCCCGCTCTATCTCGTGCTGATCAACGTGTTCGTTGTACCTATCGCGCTGGCGGGCCTGATCACTTTCCCCTTCGGTCGAGTTGACAGTGACATGTTCGTTCTCGCGCTGCCACTTGCGGCGGGTTCCAATCTGTTTACCATCGCCGCTTTTGTCGGCGGCCTTTCGGCGGCAACCGCCATGGTCATCGTGGAATCCGTGGCGCTTTCGATCATGGTCTCCAACGACATCGTCATGCCGTTGGCGCTGCAGCGACGCGAGACGCTCATCACGCAGCGCGACTATGTCGGCTCGCTGCTGCTCACGGTGCGACGGCTTGCAATCGTCTCGATCCTCCTCCTCGCTTATCTGTATTACCGTGCCGCCGGTCCTACGCAACTTGCCGCGATCGGATTGTTGTCGTTCGCAGCGATCGCCCAGCTTGCGCCGGCCTTCTTCGGAGGCCTCCTTTGGCGACGCGCCACCTCCGGCGGTGCCATCGCCGGCATGAGCGCAGGCATCCTGGTCTGGGCATATACGCTGTTGCTGCCGACGTTCGCGGATTTTGGGATGATCGGCCACCGGCTTATGAGCGAAGGCCCGTGGGGCATCGCCATGCTTCGCCCGCAACATTTGTTGGGGCTTGAACTTCCGCCATTGGTGCACGGCGTCATCTGGAGCCTGGTGGCCAATATTCTTGCTTACGTGGGCGTGTCCTTCCGTCGTGAGCCTTCGCCGATCGAACGGTTGCAGGCCAACACCTTTGCGCCGCCGGAGCTGACACCGATCGCGCCGAGCTTCCGGCTCTGGCGCTCGGCCGTGACAGTCGACGAGCTGACGGCCACGGTGGCGCGCTATCTCGGCGAAGAACGGACGGCACAGGCGTTTGCAACTTTCGCCGGCGCCCATCGCATCAGCCTCGAGCCCAAGGACGAGGCCGATTTCCGGCTGGTACGCCATGCCGAGCACATTCTCGCCTCGGCGATCGGAGCCGCATCATCCCGGCTCGTGCTCTCCCTGCTTCTGCGCAAGCGCACGGTCTCCACCAAGGCCGCGCTCAAGCTGCTCGACGATGCCAATGCGGCAATCCAATATAATCGCGAAATTCTGCAGACCGCGCTTGATCATGTGCGCCAAGGCATCGCGGTATTCGACAAGGATTTGCAGTTGATCTGCTGGAACCGCCAGTTCGGGGATATCCTCGATCTGCCGCCGCATCTCATCCGCGTCGGTAGCGGACTTGCGGAAATTCTGCGTTACAACGCGGCGCGCAACGACGTCGCGCCCGAGCGAATTGACGAACTCGTGCAAGCACGGATTGCACGTTACGCTTCCGGCAGCGAGCCTTTCGTGGAGCGCTTCGCCAAGGCGGGCCTGTCGATCGAAGTGCGTGCCAACCGCATGCCCGACGGCGGAATCGTCACCACTTTCACCGACATCACAGCAAGCGTGGAGGCCGCGCAAGCGCTCGAACGTGCCAACGAGACGCTGGAGCGGCGCGTGCGCGAACGCACCGAGGAGCTGACGCGTCTCAATGCGGCGCTCGCCCGTGCCAAGGCTGAAGCCGACGCCGCCAATGTGTCCAAGACCAAGTTCCTGGCTGCGGCCAGCCATGACATCCTTCAACCGCTCAACGCGGCGCGGCTCTATGTGACCAGCCTGCTGGAGCGCGCCACGACGGACGATCGCAAGCTTATCGAGAACATCGACGCCTCGCTTGAAGCGGTGGAGGAGATATTCGGCGCCCTGCTCGATATCTCGCGACTGGATACCGGCGCGATGCAACCGGAATTCGCGAGCTTCTGCATCGACGAGCTGTTGCGGCAGATCGAGCTTGAATTCGCACCGATGGCGGCAAGTAAAGGTCTCGCACTCGATTTCATGCCGTGCTCGGCGGTGGTCCGCTCAGATCGGCGCTTGCTGCGGCGGCTAATCCAGAACCTCGTCTCCAATGCGATCAAATATACGCCGGCGGGTCGGGTCCTCGTGGGTTGCCGACGGCGCGGCGAAGTCCTGCGCATCGACGTCTATGACACCGGCCTTGGCGTTCCCGAGTCCAAGCAGCGCGACATTTTTATCGAATTCCACCGGCTCGATCAGGGCGCACGCATCGCGCGCGGCCTGGGCCTCGGCCTGTCGATCGTCGAACGCATCGCGCGCGTGCTCGGCTGCGCGGTCGAGGTGCGGTCGCGCCTCGGCCACGGTTCGCGTTTTTCGGTCACGGTGCCGCTATCGCACGCGACACCCGTTTCGGTGTTGGCGCGCGAAGAGCCGCGGTCCGAGCCGGGACAGCTTGCCGGCATCACGGCCCTGTGCATTGACAATGAGCCAGCCGTGCTCGACGGCATGGAAACGCTGCTACGCGGCTGGGGGTGCGAAGCAATCAAGGCGTCCGGCCTCGCCGAAGCGCTCGCGGTTGTGGCCGAAAGGTCCTCGACCCCGACGGGATTCCTGATCGACTATCATCTCGACCACGGCACGGGCATTGAGGCGCTGAGGGTGCTGCGTCGTGTCTGCGGCGACGTGCCCGCAATCCTGATCACTGCCGACCGCTCGCCCGCATTGCGCGAACAGGCGCGCCTGGAAGGTGCCCAATTGCTGCACAAACCGGTCAAGCCTGCGGCATTGCGCGCGATGCTCGCGCAATGGCGCGTGCTGAGGGCGGTGGCGGCCGAGTGAGGCGCGACGACCGAGCCCCAAATCGCGCGGGCGAAAGGCGGACAGAAACACCGTCGTGCCAACGCAGTGCGGCATGGGCACGGCTGTGGCCGGTGCGCGCCGTGGCGGTGGTCGCGGCGCCGTGCGCGGCCGCGGCCGACCATCGCGGACGCAGACGGAACGACGATTACCCCTCGACCGTTGCGCTCTGCGGCGGATGTACGGTTTCGAGCTTGGCGGCCGCAATCACCGCCTGCGTGCGGCTCTCGACCTTCAGCTTCTGTAGTATCGCCGAGACATGCGCTTTCACCGTCGCCTCGGACACCCCGAGTTGGAAGGCGATCTGCTTGTTGAGCAAACCTTCCGATAGCATCATCAAAACGCGCACCTGTTGCGGCGTCAGAGTTGCCATCCGTGCCATCAGTTCGGCGATCTCGGCGGTCTCGCTTCCGGAAAGATCGATGTCCGGGGGCGTCCATACGCCGCCCTTGAGCACGTGCAAGATCGCCTGCCGCATGGCCTCGACGCCCGCCGTCTTGGGGATGAAGCCGGAAGCGCCCAGATCCATGCAACGACGGATGGTGGCCGGCTCGTCGCGGGCCGAGATCACGACCACGGGCACCCCGGGATATTGCGCGCGTAGGTACATCAACCCCGAAAATCCGCGCACGCCCGGCATTGCCAGGTCGAGCAAGACGAGATCGATATCCCCGCCGCGCTCGAGCAGATCGGCGGTCTCGTCGAACGAGCCGGCTTCGGCAATCTCAGCGTGTTTGAGCAGACCCGTCACAGCTTCGCGTAATGCGCCGCGGAACAGCGGGTGATCGTCAGCAATCACCAAGCGATGGTGCTGGCCTTCACTCAACGCGACGTACTCCCTCACTCCCGCAAGAACGGCCCGGAATGGCGGGCCCTTCGACACTATATAGCGGTGAAAGGCCGACCCGCGACGGCGCATGCGTCGTTCCTGCTGCGATGCAGCAACAGACCCTCCGCGATCGCCTTGATTTTCCAATGGGAAAGCGGCGCGATTTACGCCGAAAGTATTATAAAGCCCTCGGTCGCAGCGATGTAGAGTTTTGCACGACGTGCGGGACAATCGAACAGAACGCCGCACGGGCGAGAGCAGGGGCGAATGCCGACTTCACAAAGCGGGGCATGTTTTGCCAACGGCGGCGATCCGCCGGGGGCGGCGCAGTGTGACGGCATAGCCGTAAGCCCCTAACCAAGGAGAGGTGGCCATGGCTGCGCAGATTCCTCAGAACTTCCGGCGCGTCATTATTGCCGCGGCGGTCGGAAACATCATCGAGTGGTACGATTTCTACATTTTCGGCAGCTTGGCCGCGGTGCTGTCGGCCAAATTCTTCGAGAAATCACATCCGGTGGCCGCGCTGCTGAGCACCATCGCGCTGTTCACGGCCGGGTTTCTGATACGGCCGCTGGGCGCGTTCCTTTTTGGATGGATGGGTGACAAGGTCGGCCGCAAATACACATTCCTCCTGACGCTGAGCGGCATGGGGCTGGGTACCGGCGCCATCGGCTTGATTCCGACCTATGAGTCGATCGGCCTCGCGGCCGCCTTCATCCTGTTCCTGCTGCGCATGGTCCAGGGCCTGTGCCTGGGCGGCGAATATGGCGGCGCGATCACGTATGTCGCCGAACATGTCTCCGATGAGCGACGCGGATTCTACACTGGCTGGCTGCAGACATCGCCGACACTCGGCATCGTCGTCTCGCTCCTCGTCATCATCCTGACACGCACCTGGTCCGGTCCTCAGTTCGACGTCTGGGCCTGGCGCATTCCGTTTCTCATTTCCTTCCTGCTTGTCGCCATCGCGATCTGGATCCGGCTCAAGCTGCAAGAGACCCCGATTTTCCAGGAGATTCGGGCGAGAGGCGCAATGACCAGGAACCCGTGGAAAGAGGCGTTCCTGAGCACCAACATCAAATATGTGTTGATTGCCAGTATCATCGTGATCGGAGAGGGCGTGGTCTGGTACAGCGGTCAATTCTGGGCGCTGTACTTCCTCGGTACGGTGTCGAAGGTCGATCCGCTGACGACGGCGTGGATCGTGGGTATCGGGCTGGTGATCGGCACTCCATCGCTGATCTTCTTCGGCTGGCTGTCCGATCTTATCGGCCGCAAACCGGTGATCCTCGGCGGTTTCTTGCTCGCGGCCGTGACCTACTATCCTCTCTATCTGGGCTTGGCGGCCGTCACGCAACCCGGAAACATCAACTATCCGGTGGCGATCCTGATCGTCGCCGTCATGGTCTGCTATGTCGGCATGGTTTATGGGCCTATCGGCGCATTCCTCGCCGAGTGGTTCCCCAGCCGAATCCGCTATACGTCCGTCTCGGTACCCTATCACATCGGCAATGGCTGGGGCGGCGGTCTGGTGCCGTTCATCACTACCGCCGCTTGGACGGCGTCCGGCAGCATCGGGCAGGCCTTGCTATACCCGATCATCGTGCCCGCCGTGTGCTTCATTCTCGGCCTGTTCCTGATGCCTGAAACACGGCACATCAGCATTTGGAAGGAAGCAAGGGAGTCGCAGGCCACAGCCTAGACGCGCCGAGCCTTCGCTCGGTGCTCCACTCCGTCGCCCCCACCTCGTCTCCTTGTCTGGAAACAATGAGGTGGGGGCACGTTGTTGCGTGACACGATCACTCAACGAACGGGCGGACCGATCAAGGCGGTTTGCGGCGCGCGCGAGGCGCGGCACCGGTTGCCGACAAATGTTCGGCGCACCGGCGCGTCCTATTTTCGGCTTCCCAGAAACTGGAAGATCACCTCGCGGCGCTGCGGCCGGCGACGATATTCGACGAGATACAGCCCCTGCCATGTGCCGAGCGTCAGTTTGCCGTCGGCGACCGGGATGTGAAGCGAGACGCCACTGATAAGCGTCTTGACGTGGGCCGGCATGTCGTCTGGGCCCTCGACGTCGTGGACCCAGGGCGCATCCTCCGGCGCCAGTCGATCGAGCGCAGCGAGAAGATCGGCGCGGACGTCCGGATCCGCGTTCTCCTGGATCGCGAGCGCGGCGGAGGTATGACGCAGGTAGGCGAATAGAGCCCCGTCGCCCGCCTCGCATTGCACAAGGAATTTGACGGCGTGGTCGGTGATTTCAATAAAGCCCACGCCCGCGGTATCGACGTGTAGGCTCGCGCTCGCGATCAATTGCGGAGCGCGGCGGGAGACGGCCGACAGGCGACCGGGTACCGTCACGGCACGTCGCAACCGCTACCAGCCGGAGCTCGCGGCGCCGAACTCCCGGTGCCAGTTTGTCGCCGGGATCGCCCAAGTGCGGGAGTTGGGACCAAGCAATGCATTGACGTTGCTCACCGCGAGCGAACCGCCTCCTCGCCCCGCGATATGAGATATCGCTCGAGGTTAACGATCATGTCCGCCACCAGCCGCCAAGTGCGTTCAAGATAGGCGCGGACGTGATCAAGATCCTCGCGTGTGGGCGGCTTGAACGAATAGTCGCGCCTCTTGTCGACCGATGACACGGGGGGAGGAAGTGTCGGCGGAGATGCGCGCAACGTCGCTATCTCCTGTTTGAGTGCCCGCACTTCATCGTTGAGCCGCGCGATCTCCGCTTCCGAGCCGGGGCGTCCTTCGGACAGCGTGTCGCATGTCCAGCCGCCGGGATGCGATGAGCAGTAGGCGACCTCGCCGCTCACGCTGTCGAGGCGCAGGAACGCACTGCCGACCCGTTCGAAACGAAAGCGGGCCGGGGGCGACCGGTCGACTGAGGTTTCGGCGCGATCCTGGATCTTTGCCGCAGGTTCACTCGTCGCCGCGGGCGGCGCCTGTTCCACCTCCGACGGCGTCGACCGTAGAGGAGCGGGTCGCTCCGGTGCAGGAAGGGGCTGCTCGGATTGAGCGGCCTCGGGCTGAGTGATCACGAGTTGCGCCGCGGCCGGCGGTGCATTGAGCGCGCCGCCGAGGCCGAGCGTGAAAGCTGCGACGAGGATCCGCATGGTCGCTGCCTTTCTTGCGACATTGGCACCCACCTTAGCACCAGAATGAAATGCCGCTCGAGGCAAGAGCGGTCAACGCCGCGGCCGCCGGGAGTCATCCCCGCCCGGGAGCCGCAAATCCGTCTATTATCCAGTTATATCAAACACTTGGGTATAACACGCACTTTCTTGACTTCGCAATTTGTCATCAGTATGGTCCGCCCGGCTTTGAGGGGCGGCGGGGCAACGCGCGTTGCCTTCCCGAACAACGCGGGTCGACAGCATGAGCGGCGACGCGCGCGGGCAAGGTGATCGCAAGGAACCGCCGGACGACGAAGCCGTCCTCTCCGCGAGGCTCCAGCGTCTCGGCGAACGGCTTGCCTCTGCAAGCCGACCATCCGAAAACGGCTCCGGTCCTCGTCAGACCGCCGATCGTTCGGCGTTCGCGCGCGGTTTCCGGCTTTCGAGCGAGCTGGTGGCGGGTGTTGCCGTAGGTGCGTTTATCGGTTGGTTGATCGATCGTTGGCTCGGACTTTCACCCTGGGGGCTCGTTGTGTTTCTCCTACTGGGCTTCGCCGCTGGGATACTCAACGTTATGCGCGCTGCCGGCATCGTGCGTGAACGAGACCTGAACGATTAGCAACATGGCCCTCGATCCGATCGAACAATTCCAAATTCATAACCTGTTTCCGATCGCCAAGATCGGCAATACAGAAATCGCTTTCACCAACTCGGCCGCCTTCATGCTCGCTGCAGTCATCGGCCTCACGCTGTTCCTGCTCGCCGCGACCGCGGGAAAGAACCTCGTGCCGACACGCCTGCAATCCGCCGCCGAAATCGCCTATGAATTCGTTGCCACGACGGTGCGGAGTACCGCAGGCGCGGAAGGAATGACCTTTTTTCCGTTCGTGTTCACGATCTTCATGTTTGTGTTGGCGCTGAACATGTTCGGGCTCATTCCATTCGCGTTCACCGTCACGAGTCATATCATCATCACCGCCGCGCTCGCACTCACCGTGTTCTTCACCGTCTTGATCTATGGGCTGATGCGTCACGGCCTGCGGTTCTTCAAACTGTTCGTCCCCAAAGGCGTCCCCGTCTATCTCTTGCCGCTGATAGTGGCGATCGAAGTGCTCTCCTTCCTTTCGCGACCGATTTCGCACAGCGTGCGTCTTTTCGCCAACATGTTGGCCGGCCACATCGCGCTCCAGGTGTTCGCAGGTTTCATCATTCTGTTGGGCGGCGCGCTCGGCGCGATCGGATGGATCGGCGGCGCCGTGCCTTTCGCCATCATCGTGGCGCTTCTTGCGCTCGAGACGCTGGTCGCGTTCCTGCAAGCTTACGTGTTCGCCATTCTCACCTGCATCTATCTCAACGATGCAATTCACCCGGGTCACTGAGACCCTTTCGGAAAAACAGAAGGAGTTCATTATGGATCCAGTGGCAGCAAAATATATCGGTGCGGGCATTGCCGCGATCGGCATGGGCGGCGCCGGCGTCGGCGTGGGCATCATCTTCGGCAACTACCTCGCGGCGGCCATCCGCAATCCCTCCGCGGCGCAAGGTCAGTTCGGCAATCTGATCTTCGGATTTGCCATTACTGAAGCGCTCGGCATCTTCTCCCTGCTCATCGCGCTGCTGCTCTTGTTCGCGCTCTAAGATCACGCATGGCTGCGCCGACTCACACCGCGATCACGGAAGCTGTTCCGAAAGGCGAGCGCGACGGCGGATTTCCGCCGTTCCAGTCGCACACATTTGCCTCGCAGCTAGTTTGGCTCGCGGTGGCGTTCGTGCTGCTCTATGTCTTGATGGCGAGGCTCGCACTGCCGCGTGTCGGTGCCGTCATCGAGACGCGACAGAAACGCATCGCCGACGATCTCGCCGAAGCCGAGAGGCTCAAGCAGGAAGCGGATGCGGCGCTCGCGGCCTACGAAAAGGCCCTTGCAGACGCGAGGTCTCGCGCCCAGACCATTGCCAGCGAGACTCGCGAAAATCAGGCGGCCGAAGCGGAGGCGGCGCGCAAGCGCCTTGAAGCGCAGCTTAACGCGCGCTTGGCGGAGGCAGAGAAATCGATCGCCGCGACCAAACAGGCGGCGATGCGCAATGTTCGCGGCATCGCCGAAGATGCCGCCCGCGCCATCGTCGAGCATCTGGTCGGCAGGGTGCCGAACGACCAAGTGGTCGCCAAAGCAGTCGCCGAGGTGCTCGAGAGATGACTGCCATGCTGTTCGAAGCAGAAACCTGGGTCGCACTGGCTTTCCTGGTCTTCCTGGGCCTGCTCGGCTATATCGGCGTGCACCGCAAAGTCGCAAAATCGCTTGACGATCGCGCAGCCCGCATCAAGGCCGAGCTCGACGAGGCGCGCAAACTCAAGGAAGAGGCCACACAGCTTCTTGCCGAATATCGTCGCAAACGGCACGAAGCCGAAACCGAAGCGCAGGGCATCATCGCCGACGCCAAGGCCGAAGCCGAGCGGCTTGCGGCGGAAGCCAAGGCCAAACTCGACGAATTCGTCGCCCGTCGCACCAAACTCGCCGAGACCAAGATCGCCCAGGCCGAGGCCCAGGCCGCGGCCGACGTCCGCGCAGCCGCGGCGGAGGCAGCCGTTGCCGCCGCAGAAAAAATTCTCGCCGAGCAGACAAGAGGCGGCTTGGCGAACGAGCTTGTCGCCAAGAGTATCAACGATCTGCGCAAGAAGCTCAATTAGAGGCAATTTCTTTGATATTGACCCGCCAATGCGATCGCAGCATAGCATTGCAAAATTGACGCTGCTGAACGTCTCGATTGCTGCGTCGCTCCTTGCGGGACTCCTTGCAGCGACGATACAAATTCGATCCGATTGAAACCCGCTTCTTGACCGATATCGCGATATTGGTGTCGTCATGCACGAATGATGCGCGATCGGCAGGGCATCAGCCAGGCCCGACAGGAAACCTCCAATGAGCGCCACGTCTTGCGCAGAGGCACAAGCCGTCGCCATCCCAGAACCGCGGTCGCGGTGCGATCAACCGGCGCAGCAAGAGAGCCTCGCCACATCCTTCTCGAATGCCTGAGCTGCAAGCTTGAGCCCTTCGACCGTGGTTAGATAAGGGAAGACGGTTGCGCCGAGTTCCTGCACCGTCAGGCCGTGTTTGATGGCCAATGCCGCGGTCTGGATGGAGTCGGCCCCTTCGGGGGCAAGAATGTGCGCGCCGATCAGCTTGCCGCTTTTGGCATCGGCCACAAGCTTGATGAGGCCACGGGTATCGCGCGCGGCGAGCGCGCGCGGTACGGCGTCTAGCGGCAGAACCGACACGCGCGTCTCGTAGGCAGCGGCACGCGCGGCCGCTTCGGTGAGCCCGACGCTTGCCACCTGCGGATCGGTGAATACGACGGTCGGCATCACCGAATTGTCGTAGACGTGGCTGTCGCCGTTGAGCGCGTTGAGCGCGGCCAGCCTTGCGCCATAAGCCGCCATGTAAACGAAGGGATCGTGGCCGGTGACGTCGCCGGCGGCATAGAAGCCCGCCTTGGTCGTGCGCATCATGCAGTCAATCTTGATGCCTCCGTTCGGCAGCAGTTCGATGCCGGCCTCGGTAAGCCCCAGCCCGTCAGTATTGGGTCGCCGACCAGTCGCGATCAGGACCTGTGCGGCTTCGATCGTTTCGCTCCTGCCGTCGCTCGCCATCTCCAGGGCTATTCCGTCCACGGTCTTGCGGATGAACCGAGGCTTGACCCGCTCCCGGACCACTATTCCTTCGTCACGGAAATAGTCCGCCAAGGCACGCGAGATTTCCGGCTCGCCGGCTGAGAGAATCGGCATGACGTCGACGATCGTCACCTGGACACCCATGCGCGCGAACATCTGGCCGAGTTCGCAGCCGATATGGCCGCCGCCGATGACGAGCAGCGATTTAGGCAGCGCTTCAAGCGCGAGCGCGGTCGCGCTGGTCAGGTGGGGAACGCTGTCAATTCCGGGAATCGGCGGCAACGACGGCGAAGCGCCGGTGGCGATGATCACCTTGCCGGCCTGGAGTGACGTCCCGGCAACCTCGATGCCGCCATTCACCAGCCGCGCCTTTCCCTCGCGGTAGGCGACCGTACGATACACGTCCAGCAGATCGACGTATTTCGCCCGGCGCAGCTCATTCACGAGCTCGTCCTTCTGCCGCATCACGGCGCGCCAATCCGCAACTTTTGCATGGCTCGCAATGCCTCCGAATCGGGACGCTGCGATGGCCTGACGGACCGACTCGGCCGCGCGAATCAGGTTCTTCGACGGCACGCAACCGACGTTGACGCAGGTGCCGCCGATGATGCCATGGCCAATGAGTGCCACCCTCGCGCCCTGCTCCGCCGCCGTGATCGCCGCAGAGAAACCGGCCGAGCCAGCGCCGACCACGGCCAAGTCGAAGCTGTCGCCTCGATCGCCGCGGGAGCAGCACTTACTCATGCTCATGATCCGACGCCCTCCTTGACATCTTCGGCGGGCAGCAGTCCTGCGCGTCGAGGCGGCGACGGTACAAGCAGGCGGCTCCTACGCCTGCCGCGACCAACGCCGCCGCGACGAGCACAAAGGCGGATTTGGACACCCAGACGGCGAGAGCGGTCGTGCCGACCGCCGCGACAAGCGGAGGCCCCGCACAGCAAATCATCGCCAGCGCGCCGACGAGGAACGCGCCGATCGTAGCCTCGGCTGGGCGCATCAAAGTGCTCACCCTTTCGGCGACGAGGGATAGCCGGCGTTGGCCGTGGCGGCGAGAAGATCTCTTAAGTCGGTCTTTGCATCGTCGAATGTCACTATGGCGGTCTTGTCCTTGAAAGAAACAGAGACCGCCTTGACGCCCGGCACGGACTGCAGAGCCGATTTGACCGTATGCGGACATGCCGCGCAATACATGTTTTCGACCGCGAGTGTGACGGTCCTCTCCGCCCCGAACGCAGCCGATGAACCGAGGAGACCGAGAGCGAACATCGACGAAAAGATCGACTTCATTTGAGTTCCTCCTTAAGTCGCGTGAGGCTTGGTCACCGCAGCACATAAGGTGCGACGTGATCGAACGCCCACGCGAAGATCACCAGAACGGTCGCGGCAACGAGCGTCGCCTTCACAAACCTGTTCGGCAGTGGACGCGCACAGGCCTCGCCGGTGGAGCGGCACGTCGTTGACGCGCGGAAAACGAGCCAATAGCCGGTGCCGAGAAACACAAGCGTGAGGGCGATGAAATAGGGTTGGTATGGTGCAAGCCGCGTGAAGTGCCCGATCCAAGCACCGCTGATGCCAAGGCTGAAGAAGGCAAGCGGCAGGATGCAACAGGAAAGCGAGGCGAGAGCGCCGATGAGGCTCCCTGCCGCGGCAAAGCCCTGCCCCTTGGCGAACGAAAGGGAACCCGTTGCCTTGTCGCTCGGCGCCGAGGCATCGAGCGCACTCGGCGCATTGACCGTGGTCATCGTTTGCTCCTTCCACGTCCCGACGCCTTGCTTTATGCTTCCTGTAGTCGCTACAGGAGCAAGCCCCTTGCCCATGCGTTTGATCACAGATGCGCGAGCCGACAGCATCACCATCGGGGAACTGTCGCGCCGGACCGGCGTCCATGTGGAAACCATCCGCTATTACGAGAAGGTGGGGCTGTTGCCAGCTCCGCGCCGCTCCGCCTCAGGACGGCGCATCTATGGGCCTTTCGAGACACGCATTCTTGCCTTCATCCGCCGGGCGCGCGAACTCGGCTTCACGCCCGATGAAATCCGTACGCTGCTCGACTTGGGCGGACCGGGAAAGGCCTCCTGCGCCGAGGTGCGCGCCATTGCCATGCGGCACCTCGCGGGGATCCGCGCGAGAATCGCCGATCTGAGGAAGCTGGAACGTCTCTTGGCACGGACGGTCGCAAGGTGTTCCGGCCGTGCGGTTCCCGACTGTCCGGTGATCGATATTCTTGCAATGAAGCCGCGCCACGGGATCGCCCATCGCTGAATCTGCCCGGCAAGACACGCCGGAACGCCCTTCGCGCCCTGGACGAAGCATTCATGCCCCTCCGGTGTGTCGCAGCGAACACCTCTCGGGGAATAAGGCGATGATTGAAACGTGATCCGGTCATCCGTCTGATGCTGCGATCCTGCGGCCTGGTCTATCCCGGACCGGCGTCGGCGAGTGCCTTACGCGGGAGGCTCGGCATCCATTTCGTCGCCTGCCGCGGCAACGGACTAACCTCTGCGGCAATCGGGTTGAGGTACCACGACCGTCGAGGTCGCCGACCACGTGTTTGTGTGTTTCTGGACCGCGCGCTGCGCGCCGCCTTCGTGCGCGTGAGACTATGACTGGTTTCAACGGCGATTTGAGGCTCAATCAGATTGCCGTACGCTGGATCTGGCCCGCGGTTTGTGTAGGGGTTTCTTCGGCGGTCTGGCGGCGAGCGGATCAAACCCGACATAGACGACGTAATTGTCGAGCAGACTCGGCGGTTGAGGCAGCGGGAAGGCAAGCTCCGGCTCTACATGCGTGAAGGTGGCGCGCTCCGCACCTTGGCTGATGACGACCGGAATGAGGGCGGCCTTAGTCGTCAGAGTGACCGGATTGACGCCTTCACGAACGACGGCGATGCGCAGCGGAACCTCGACGGTACCCGGACCCCCGGCCGGGCCGACGAGAACCCTGCCCTCGACGCCGACCTTGATCGTCATCAGCCCGGAATTGACGTGGCATTCGCGGGCCGTGTTGACGATCACGCCCTGATAGCGCACGTCGAGCGGCGCAGGTTCACCTTCACCCGGTTTGCTGCCGATCATCAGCGTCGATGCGCCGGTGCGCACCGAGACGCTGGGACACGGCAGATCAGCCGCAGCATCGGAGTTGCCCACGCCCGCCGCCGGCACGCTGCTGCCGTTGTTGGCGTTGAAGGAGGGGCCAAACAGATTGGTCGTAAGACTGTTTGAACTGCATCCCCCCAAACCAATCGCAGCGGCAAGCAGCACGCCCGCGGCGAGTGCCAGTCCCCCGTCAATCTGCTCCATTCGCGTTGCCTCTGATATCCGTTTTTCCGCAATCCCCCGCAGGGCGACCGCCAGACCCGCTCTCAATCTCGATCATCCTGCAACCGCGCATAAAGCAGGTGATCCTGCCATTGTCCGTTGATGCAGAGATAGCCGCGCGCATAGCCTTCACGCCTGAATCCGGTCTTTTCCAGCAGGCGGATGGATGCAGTATTACTCGGGATGCAGGCGGCTTCCAGCCGATGCAGGCGTAATGTGTTGAATGCGAACGGAATGAGCGCGCGCAGGGCCGCGGTCATATAGCCCTGGCGTGCGAAGGGTGCGCCGATCCAATAACCGATTGACCCTGCCTGCGCGACGCCGCGGCGGATATTCGCGATCGTCAAGCCTCCGACAAGCGCGTTATCGTCATCGCGGAATACGAGGAAGGCATAGGCGACGTCATTGCGCTGATCCTCCAGATACCGCTTGAGGCGACGACGGAACGCCGCGCGCGTCAGATCGTCAGACGGCCAGACCGGTTCCCAGGGTGTGAGGAATTCGCGGCTCTGCTCGCGCAAATTCGCCCAGGCGTGATAGTCCCCGCTTTGCGGGAGACGCAGCGTGACGCCGCCGGCTGATATGACCGGCGTGGTTTCGTTCAGGTTGACGGTGCGGAAGAACACCATGGACAACTGCGCATTCGGCAACCTTCAAGCGGCGCGGCGCACGAGACTCTCCGCGATCGCCGCAGTTCTTTCAAGCCCGCTGCTCGGGCCAAGCGCGGCAACTGCCGGCCGGCTCCGGTTGATGAGGCTGCGACCGGCCGCGCGCACGCTCTCGACCGTCACCGCGTCGATGCGCTCCACGATCTCCTCGAGGGGAATGGCTCGACCGTAGGCGAGCAGCTGACGCGCAAGCTGACCGGTGCGCGCTTCCGAGCTCTCCAATGCCATCAGCAGCCCGGCCTTCATCTGCGTCTTAGCGCGTGCGACCTCTGCTTCGTTGATCGTTTCCGTGGCGCCCGCAATCTGCTCGATGGTGACCCGCATGAGTTCAGGGGCGTCGCGGGCATCGGTGCCGGCATAGAACCCGAACAGGCCGGTGTCGGCATAGGGAATGTGAAATGTGTGAATCGAATAGCAAAGCCCGCGTTTCTCGCGCACTTCCTGAAAAAGACGCGACGACATGCCTCCCCCCACCACGTTGGTGAAGGCTTGCAGCGCATAGAGCGCCTCGTCCGTCACCGACAGTCCCTCGAGCGCGAGCGCGATGTGCACCTGTTCCAGGCTGCGCGACTCGATTCGCGTGCCGCCGCGGAAATACGCCGGCTCGGGCGGCGGCGGCGCCGGTCCGGCAAAAGCGGCAAAGCGCCGTTCGGCCTCCTCCACGATCGCCTCGTGCTCGATGGCGCCAGCAGCAGCCACGACCATGTCCGGAGCGCGATAATTGCGGGCAAGATAAGCGCGCAGCCGTGCCGGTGTGAATGAGCGCACGGTCTGTGGCGTGCCGAGAATGGAGCGGCCAACCGATTGGCGAGGGAAGGCGGTCTCCTGCAAGCGCTCGAAAACAAGATCGTCGGGGGCGTCCTCGACCGCACCGATCTCCTGGACGATCACGTTCTGCTCGCGTCGCAGCTCCTCGGCATCAAAGCTCGGGTCGGTCAAAATATCGCCGAGCACGTCGAGCGCAAGCGAAACATCCTCCTTGAGTACGCGCGCAAAATAGCCGGTCGATTCGACGCTGGTCGCCGCGTTGAGATCGCCGCCGACGGCCTCAATGGTCTCGGCGATTTCGCGCGCACTGCGGCGCTTGGTGCCCTTGAAAGCCATATGCTCCAGCAGGTGCGAGATGCCATGCTCGTCGGGCGCCTCGTCGCGGCTGCCGGCACCGACCCAGACCCCCAGCGACGCGGTCTGCAAATGCGGCATATCATCGGTAACGACGGTGAGTCCGGAAGCTAGCTTGGTCGTCTGCACGGTCATGCGGCCGCTCCTTCCTTTGCCGCGCGCGACACAGATGCGACGAAACGTTCAATCGCTGACTGGTCGGGCGGCAGCACGGTGACGCGCTCCGTGCGCGTTTCCAGTTCGGCAAGACCGTCGGGAAGTTTGGGCACGATCCCGCAGGCCTCTCGGACGGTTTCAGGGAACTTGGCAGGATGTGCGGTCGCAAGGACGACCATCGGCACCGTCGGATCGCGTGCCTCCTTCTCGGCGACCGCAAGACCGATTGCCGTATGCGGATCGGCGCAATAGTCCGCCTCCCGCATCCACGCGCGCATGGCGGCGGCGCGTTCCTGTTCATCAGCTCGGTGAGCGGAGAAAACTGCGCGTATTGTGGCCAGCGCATGCGCCTCGACGAGGAATCGTCTCGATTGCATCAAAGATCCCATCAAGGCGGCGATCTTCCGGCCGTCTCGATGATAGGCTTCGAACAAGAGTCGTTCGAAATTCGACGAAACTTGAATATCCATCGAGGGTGCGGCGGTGGCGACAACATCGCGCAACGAGTATGCTCCGGTCGCAAATGTGCGGACGAGAATGTCGTTGACATTGGTTGCGACGACCAATCGTTCCACCGGCAGACCCATGCGATGGGCGACGTAGCCCGCATAAACGTCGCCGAAATTCCCCGTCGGCACCGTGAAGGCGACCTTTCGGTATGGCGCGCCGAGCGCGACCGCGGCGGCAAAATAGTAGACCGCCTGCGCAACGATCCGCGCCCAGTTGATCGAGTTGACGGCCGACAGCCGCACTTGGTCGCGGAAGGCGTGATGATTGAACATCGCCTTCACCAGCGCCTGGCAGTCATCGAAGGTGCCTTCGACGGCAACCGCATGCACGTTGTCGTCAGGCGCCGTGGTCATCATGCGCCGCTGCACCTCGGAGACGCGCCCGTGAGGAAACAGCACGACGAGATCAACCTGAGCGCACCCGCGGAACGCTTCGACTGCCGCGCCTCCGGTGTCCCCGGAAGTCGCCACCACAACCGTGAGACGCTCGCCGCGCAACTTTAGGGCGTAGTCCATCAGCCGGGCAACGAGCTGCATGGCCAGATCCTTGAAAGCGAGCGTCGGTCCATGGAAAAGCTCGAGCACGAACAAACCGGGCGCGAGTTGCACCAGCGGAACCACTGCCGGATGGCGGAAAGCGCCGTAAGCTTCCTGCGCCATCCGCGCGAGCTGCGATGCGGCAATTCCTCCGCCGATGAAGGGCCGAACGACCTCGGCGGCGATTTCGGCATAGGGCCGCCCGGCAAATCCGGCGATGCACGCGGGTTCCAATTGCGGCCATGTCTCCGGCACGTAAAGACCGCCGTCGCGGGCGAGGCCCGCGAGCATCACGTCGACAAAATCGAGCGAGGCGGCATCGCCCCGGGTGGAGATGTAACGCATTGATATAACGTCGTTTTTATTTATCTACGGCGAGGGCCGGGGATCACACTAGCGGCCGGCGGAAGCTTTCACAAGGAATGCCGGTCACGCGCGGCGACGCAACGAACGCGCCAGCCAGGCAATGTAAACACCCCCCAGTCCCGCTGCGAGGCCGAACCAGGTGAGGGCGTATTGAAGGTGATTGTCGGGAAGGTTCACGACAAGTCTGCCCGGCCGCGGCAAGCCGCCTGCCGGCACCGGCGCCTCCATTTCCACATAGAAAGGCGCATTCGTCTTCCATTGCTTGGAAGCGGCAATGGACGTGGAGTCGCGCGCGTACCAGACATTGTTCCGCGGCTCGGCGGCTGGCGTGAACAGCCCCTCTTCCTCCGGCCAGCGCAATACGCCCACAATATCCAGCATCCCCGCAGAGGCCGCCGTGGCCGCCGCTTTACGCTCGAATGGCACAAAGCCGCGATTGACGATGACGATGTCGCCATCGGCGAGCCGCGCGGGTGTCATCACCCAAAAGCCGGATCCTTCAACATCGGGCCGGAAGGCGGAGCCCGCGGTATAAACGAGGGCGAACTCGTTTGGGACGAACTCGGCACGAAAAGTCACGCGGCGATATTCGGCGTCCTCGCGCCGCAGCCGCGGCCACATCTCGCGCGGTGGCAGTGGCTCCGGTGTGCGCGACAGCCGGACGGTCAGCGAGGCGATCAGGTTTTCCTTCCACGCCTTGCGATCGAGCTGCCAGAATCCAAGTCCACTCAGAACGGCGATGCCACACAGGGCGAGCAGCGCCGCCCCGATCATCCCGCCGCGATTGCGTTGCCGGTGCAGGCTCACCCATCCCTCCTTCGTGTGCGCCCGCCATTGCCTTGCGACGATATTGCATGCTGATCAAAAGGCGCGCGACCTCGCGCCGCGGCGTGAACATCGCCGCCCGGATGAGCGAAAGACGGAGCGGGCCATGCCACTCAGTGCGACGACCATATATAACCTCGTGGCAGGTACCGCTAGGACTGCGCTCCGACAGCCGGCCCGGCGGGTGACCGGCGCCGGTCGCCGCCGGATTCCACGACGCCATCGACGCTTCAGCGCTTGCAAACCTGTCACGGCTTCCAAGGGCCGCGAAAGGACGGACCCGCTGGGCATCGCCGACCACAGCTGCCGAGCCGCTGGATGGATCTGCAAGCGGCACGGCACCCGCCACCCATAAGCCCGACAGGCGAATAAAAAGGGGCGGCATGCGCGTGCCGCCCCTGCGTTCCAACCTCTATCCGCTTCCGCCCGACTACTCGGCGTGCGGCGGGCCCGCACCCCACACATAGATGCAGGCGAAGAGGAACAGCCACACGACGTCGACGAAATGCCAGTACCAGGCGGCGAATTCGAATCCGAGATGCTGTGTTGGCGAGAAATGTCCTTTGAGCGCGCGCAGCAAGCAGACGGTCAAGAAGATCGAACCGATGATGACATGCGCGCCGTGGAAACCAGTCGCCATGAAGAAGGTGGCACCGTAGATATTACCGCTGAAGTGGAACGCGGCATGCGAATATTCGTAGGCCTGCACGCAGGTGAAGGTGAGACCCAGGGCAATGGTGAGAATCAAACCCCATTTCAGACCCTGCCGATCGTTCTCCAGCAGCGCGTGATGCGCCCAGGTGACTGTCGTGCCGGAAGTCAGGAGAATGAGCGTATTGAGCAACGGCAGGTGCCATGGATCGAACGTCTCGATGCCTTTCGGCGGCCAGACGCCGTGGGTGAAGGCGAGCCGCGCCACCTCGTTCGGCGCGTCGGGGAACAGAGCGGCATTGAAATAAGCCCAGAACCAGGCGACAAAGAACATGACCTCCGAGGCGATGAACAGGATCATGCCGTAGCGGTGCGAGATTTGCACCACGCGGGTATGAAATCCCTGGTATTGCGCTTCGCGGATGACATCCCGCCACCAGCCGATAAACGTATAGAGAATCCCCGCGACACCGACGCCGAACACAAGCGGCGCCGCTTGGTAAAGGTGATGCATCCAGCTGATTCCGCCCACGGCGGCGATGAAGGCGGAGACGGATCCGACTGCCGGCCACGGGCTCGGATCGACCAGGTGGTAGTCGTGCTGCGGTTTCGCGTGGGCGTCGGCCATTCTCGTCTCCGTTGCGGTTGTTGGACGCATGCAAGGATGCGTCATATCCCCTTAGTGTTTTGCTACAGTTTTTTGGCGTTGCTCGAATCCGCGACCGGCTGCGCGTCGGGCAGGCGGTAGAAGGTGTAACTGAGAGTGATGGTATTGAGATAGTCCTGGTCGTGATCGTTGGCGATCGCAGGATCGACGTAGAAGACGACCGTCATCTCGCGCGTCTCGCCCGGCTTCATCGTCTGTTCGGTGAAGCAAAAGCAATTGATCTTGTTGAAGTAGGCTCCCACCGTGCTCGGCGTGACGTTATACGAAGCCTGCGCGCTGATCGTGCGCGCGGCTTCGTTGACGACCTTGTAATGGACCGTCGCCACTTCACCGATATGCAGTTTGATCTCGTTCCGCTCAGGCGTGAAGATCCAGGGCAGGCCCGGGCTGACATTGGAATCGAAGCGGATGGTCAACACGCGGCCGAGCACCTGGGTGGGCGCGCGCGTTGCGACCTGGGTCGTCCCGCCGAATCCCGTCGTGCGACAAAACCAGTTGTATAACGGCACCGCGGCGAACGAAGCCCCGACCATGACGGCCACGAGCGCGCCGCAGCAGGCGGCAACGATGACATCGCGGCGCAAAGATTTAGGCCGAATGACTGGTGCGCGCATCAGAACGGTTTCTCCAACACGGCCGGGCCTTTTACCAGAGTCATGACATAGAACAGGATGACGAGTCCGCCCAGCGCAAGCGCGATGGCGATCGAGCGCGACCGCCGCGCCCGCTTCTGCGCCTCGGTGAGTACAATGCCGTTGTCATCCTCGTGCCCGTTCATCGCCAAATCCACGGCTTGCGCCGGCTCGCAGCAGGGCTCCCATTCAGATGACCATGCCGCCGAAGCCGCGGTCGATCAGCAACACGGCAAACAGAAGAAACAAATAGAGCACCGAAAAAGCGAACAGGTTGCGACTCGCCCGGTCGGCTGGTCGACGCTCGCGCCAAACCTGTACAGCGAGCAAAAGCATGACTGCACCGGCGAGCGCCGCCGTCACGCCATAAAGCGGCCCGGCAAAACCCAGAAGCGACGGCGCAAGTCCGAGCGGCGCCAAGACCAATGTGTATAACAGGATCTGGCGGCGGGCGGCATCGTCGCCCTTCACCACCGGCAGCATCGGCACGCCAGCGCGGGCATAGTCATCCGTGCGATAGAGCGCCAGCGCCCAGAAGTGCGGTGGAGTCCAGAAAAAGATAATGAGAAACAGGATTACGGGTTCGAGCGACAGCGAACCCGTCGCCGCCGCCCACCCGATCATCGGCGGGAAAGCGCCCGCGGCACCGCCGATCACGATATTTTGCGGCGTCGAGCGCTTGAGCCAGGCGGTATAGATCACCGCATAGAAGAAGATGGTGAACGCGAGCAGCGCAGCCGCGACGACATTGACCAAGAGTCCGAGCACCGCAACGGAAAAGCCGGCAAGGGTGATTCCGAAGGCGAGTGCTTCGCGAGGATGGACGCGGCCCATTGGGATTGGGCGACGTGCGGTGCGCAGCATGCGTGCGTCGATGTCGGCATCGTACCACATGTTGAGCACGCCCGCTGCACCCGCGCCGACGGCAATGCAAAGCAGGGCGGTGAAGCCGGTGAGGGGGTGAATCTTGGCCGGCGCGATGGCAAGGCCCGTGAGCGCGGTGAAGACGACGAGCGACATCACCCGCGGCTTCATCAGCGCGACATAATCGCCGACATCGGCCAGGCTCGGCTCGACGCCAGCGCCAGCCGAAGCCCGCCCCCTCGTTTGCACGCCTTCGCTGACAAGCGACATCGATGGCTTTTGCGTCCTAAGTGATCCGCGGCAGCGTCTCGAATTGATGGAACGGTGGCGGCGAGGGCAGCGTCCATTCGAGCGTCGTCGCCCCTACGCCCCATGGATTGTTGCCGGCCACGCGCTTGCGTGCGAATGCGTCGACCATGCAGACGAAGAATATCAGCAGACTGAATCCGGTGATGTAGGAGCCGATCGAAGAGATCTCGTTCCAGTCGTGAAATGCCAGCGGATAGTCGACCGTGCGCCGCGGCATCCCGGCAAGGCCGAGGAAGTGCTGCGGGAAGAAGATGATGTTCACACCCACGAACATCACCCAGAAGTGCAGTTTGGCGATGGTTTCGTTGTAAAGGTAGCCGGTCATCTTCGGAAACCAGTAGTACCAGCCGCCGAAAATGGCGAACACCGCGGCAACTCCCATCACGTAGTGAAAATGCGCGATGACGTAATACGTGTCGTGCAGCACGCGATCCACTCCCGCATTGGCGAGCACCACGCCGGTCACGCCGCCGATCGTAAACAGGAAGATGAACCCGATCGCCCACAGCATCGGTGCGCGGAACTCGATCGAGCCGCCCCACATGGTGGCAATCCAGGAGAAGATCTTAACGCCGGTCGGCACTGCTATCACCATGGTGGCGGCCACGAAATAGGCCTGCGCACCGGTCGACAAACCGACGGTGTACATGTGGTGCGCCCAAACGACAAAGCCGATGCCGCCGATCGCCACCATCGCATAGGCCATGCCGAGATAACCGAATACCGGTTTCTTCGAAAACGTCGCGACGATCTGGCTGATCATGCCGAAGCCGGGCAGGATCAGGATGTATACTTCCGGGTGGCCGAAGAACCAGAACAGGTGCTGAAACAGCAGCGGATCGCCGCCACCCTCGGGAGAGAAAAAGGTCGTGCCGAAATTGCGATCTGTCAGTAGCATGGTGATGCCGCCCGCCAGCACGGGGAGCGACAGCAGCAACAAAAACACCGTCACCAAGATCGACCAGACGAATAGCGGCATCTTGTGCAAGGTCATGCCGGGAGCGCGCATGTTGAAGATCGTGGTGATGAAGTTGATGGCGCCCAGAATCGACGATGCGCCGGCAAGGTGCAGCGACAGGATCACGAAGTCGACCGCCGGCCCCGGATGGCCCGAGGTTGCAAGCGGCGCATAGAGCGTCCAGCCGGTACCGGCGCCGAGGGCGCCGGGTTCGCCGCCGACAAACATCGACGTCAACAGCAGCGCGAAGGATGCCGGCAACAGCCAGAACGAAATGTTGTTCATGCGCGGAAACGCCATATCCGGAGCGCCGATCATCAACGGCACCATCCAGTTGCCAAATCCGCCGATCATGGCCGGCATCACCATGAAAAAGATCATGATGAGCCCATGCGCCGTGGCAAACACGTTGTACTCGTGCGGCGTCGGGAAAATCTCCAGCCCCGGATTCTGCAATTCCGCCCGTATCGCGATCGACAGCGCGGCGCCGATCACGCCCGCCACGATCGCAAATACGAGGTACATCGTGCCGATGTCCTTATGGTTGGTCGAATACACGAAACGCCGCCACCCCGTCGGATGGGCATGCGCCTCATGACCCTCGTGGGCATCGCCCGCGGCAGCCGGATTGCTCGCCATCGTTCCTGTCCTTCGCTACTGTTCCTTCGCCTATCGGGTAATCCGAAACACCTCGCCGCCTACCTCAGCGCCGCCGCAGCAAGCGTCTGCGGACCACCTCCATCCAATGCATATTTCTTCTTCGCCGCATCGAGCCAAGCCGAATACTCCCCCTCGCTCACCACCCGCACCGCGATCGGCATGAACGCATGGTCGCGCCCGCACAGCTGCGAACACTGCCCATAGTAAACACCCTCGCGCTCGGCCTTGAACCATGTCTCGTTGACGCGGCCGGGGATCGCATCGACCTTGATGCCGAAGGATGGAACCGAGAAGGAATGGATGACGTCGGCGCCGGTTACCAGCACGCGGACCACCTTGTTGACCGGAACGACCATCGGATTGTCGACCGCAAGCAGTCGCGGCTCGCCCGGTTTGAGATCCTTGTCCTGCACCATCAACGAATCGAATTCGAACTTCTGATCGGGATAGCTGTAGCTCCAGAACCACTGCTTTCCGGTCGCCTTCACCGTGACATCCGCGGGCGGCACTTTCATCTGGTAGAACAGGAGGCGGAACGAGGGAACGGCAATGGTGACCAGAATGAGCACCGGCACGATCGTCCACACTACCTCGATGGCGGTGTTATGCGTGGTGCGCGACGGTACCGGGTTGGCGCGCGCGTTGAAACGCACCATCACCACGATCAGCAGGCCCAAGACGAACAGCACGATCGCCGTAATGATCCAGAGCAGGAAGTCGTGGAACCAGGCGACGTCCTCCATCACCGGGGTGGCGGCCGCCTGCAGACCGATCTCCCAGGGCTGCGGTTGCCCGGTCGCAGCGGCCGCCGCAGCGGCGGCGCCGGCACCGCCCACAAAAGACATGCTCACGGCCACGAAGGCGATCAATCGCTTGAGCACCAGCATCGTCCTATGCGCTCCCTCGACGAAAAACGGCCTTCTTCAAGGCCCCGTTGATTGCCGTCCATCGCAGCCTCGATGGCCGACGCAAGACCCCGCACCGCAGGGCGCAGGCGCCATGGGCGTGACCGCTGGGACGTGCGGCGGGACGGGGAATCCCGGCCTCTCAAACCACAATTCCGACCCTGCCGCAATGCACCTTATCGACCCGGCCGTGCGACAAACCGCGTACCCCCGCGCATGGTAGCGCCGCATTTACGCCATGAGGGCGGCGCCTGGAATGGCCCCGCCCGGTCCCGCCCCTGGCCGACCAGTTTTGTCGACAAGAACGAGGTCGGGCATGACGCGCGAAGCAGCATAAGAT
>JADGGK010000194.1 GCA_019689975.1 Pseudolabrys sp. | reverse complement strand
ATCGAGGACGGGGCCGACCGGGTGGTGAGCTTTCGCGAGGTCGCTCGCGCGGTCCTCTCCTATGACGCTGCAACCGGGCGATTGGAGATCGGGCGGATCGCGAAGGCGCGCTGCGACGAGTTCGCCGACATCTTCGCACGATGCATCATCGGCAAACCGGGCTTCTTCAATCGGCCCGATGCAAGAAGGCTTTACACGCTCGCCCCGGTGGAGCGGGCGGGGTTTGGTTATCGCATCACACACGCTTTCGACCCCGGTGTGCGGAAGGTGACGATCTTCGAGGCGGAGGTCCAGCACGTCGGCCTCGATCGCAGAACGGGTAGGACGCGGGTCTATCACCGGCTCATCATGCGCGATCCGTCGGGAGATGCCCTTGCCAGTCTCGGCCACCATGCGCCAGGGATCCGGTTCGGCCCCGACTGGCAGCTCTCTCGCCTGGGTATCGAGGTTGAGATCGACAATGGCACGGCCAAGCCGGACCGCGTCCGGGTGATGCTGAAACCGCCGGCCGTGGCGAAGTTCAAGCGGCACCGCCACGAGCATCGCATCTTCGAGCTCCTGCGTCACAACGGGCTCGTCCATGGTCGCGACTCTCGCCCATCTGCTGTTGCTGCGGAGTGAGGCGGGCGAGCCCGCGCTTCTCTGGGGGCGCGAGGCGAAGCCGTTCTACGGCCCCGCATTCGATCGCCTGATCGTGGCTGGTGTGCTCGTTGCGCGCGCGCCGGCGCTCGAATGGCAGGTGTGCGACGATTGCGATTGCGGCCGCGACTGGCGGCCGATCGAACGGATCGATGGCCGGCTCGTCGCCGTCTGTCCGCTCGATCATGCCGCTGACGTCGTGCTCGATCCGGAGGATCTCGAAAGTTACGAGATCAACCCGGCGGCGCTCGTGCACGAGATCGCGGTCTCGTCAGGCTTCGTCGGTGAGCCGTCGGAAGTCATCGGCGGCCTGTGGCACCTCGGCCGCAGCGCGAGCGGCCGGCAGCTATTCTTGGTGCTCTCGCGCGTCTGCGCGCTTCAGCCGGGTCTGATTGCCGCGATCCGACTCGTCGATGGGGCGTCGCAAACCACGTTGATCACGCCAGCTTTGTCGGCCGCGGAAAGCGTTCGTTTTGCCGAAGCGGGCATTCACGTCGTGAGCAGCGAAGAAGGCATTGGCGACTCGGGAGAGAGCTGTTTTGCGATCGATCCCGCCAAGCTCGAACCGGCTCGGATATCCGCGACGCGGCTCTCGATCGTGAGGTCGAGCCAGCGCGTGGTTCTCGATGGCATCGAGCGCCACGTGCCGCAACAGCCGTTCAGGTTGCTCGTCCTGTTGGCGGAGACCGCTATCCGCAAGGGCGGTTTCGTCCGCAGGGTCGAAATCGAGGCGGCCAACAGCGGTCGCACGGCCAGCGATCTCGTTCGCGAGCTCAGGGATTGCCTCGCGGCGGGCGCCGCGGAACCCGATCAGGTCAGGAGGCTGATCAAGACTCGGCGCAGTCCGTCCGGTTACGCGCTGGCGCTCGAGTCGCACGAGATCGATTTGCGCTGACGGGCCGGCCGGATTGGGCCCGGCTTCCCATTCTTTCCCAGCGAAATCCCAGGCTGTTCCCAGCAAGCCGATCGGGCACCGCGGCAGGCTCAAGCCATCGAATTCTTTTGCCCGAGGCCATGCGCAATGCCGCACCAATTCTCTCCTTCCGACCTGCAGCTCCTGCTCCTCGAAGCCGATGCGGAAGCCCGCCGCTTGGTTCGCCGATTGCGGCTGCCGCGCGCCGAGCTCGACGACATCCGTCAGGACCTTCTCGTCGACCTGATTGCCCG
>JADGGK010000193.1 GCA_019689975.1 Pseudolabrys sp. | reverse complement strand
GCATCCGCGCGCCGCTCGCGAACTCGACCTCCATTGTGCCGTGGCCGGCCAGCCCGCCGGGCACAAGCTCCGCAAGCGACCTGTACTGGCGCAAAGCCGCACGCGCGATCTTTCGCATAAGGGGAATGAACGGCGCCAAGCCGATTATGTAACGCGCACGATTGAAAAGGCGCTTGCCACGATTGAGCGAGGCCGCGGGATGGGGCGTTAGCGCGTGATCGCGTAAAACGCCAGTGCACAAAACGCGCAGAACAGGACGAGAAATCAAAAGAAAAATCGCGGGCCGAACATCGCCGCGATCAGAAACAGGGTCCGTTGCATGATCTCTCCTACTTACTCTACTTCCTTGGCGGGACCAACTGAAGGCGTTGGAATTTCGCTTTCGCACGCTCCGCAAACCTACCCGGATTCTCCGCTCTGTCGCAAACGGAACCGCGCACGATAGTCAGCAGGCGTGATGTCGAGTAGTCGCAAGAATGCGCGGCGCATCGTGCTCGCGGTGCCCAAGCCCACGGACGCCGCGATCTGGTCCACTGTTTCGTCGGTATCTTCGAGCCGCTTGCGCGCCGCTTCCACTCGTACCCGGTCCAGGTATTCACCCGGCGTCATTTGAAAATCGCGCGCAAAAACGCGGGCAAAATGTCGTGGGCTCATCTTTGCCTGAGCCGCAAGCCGCTCGACTGTCAGGTTGTCTGCCAGGTGATCAAGAATCCACACTTGTAACCGGTTCATGGATGACTGCGACGAGGCATTGAAAGACATGGGTGCGCTGAATTGGCTTTGCCCACCCGGTCGCCTCAGAAACATCACATAAGCCCGTGCGATGCGTACTGCCACATCTGCGCCGAAGTCTTCCTCGACGAATGCAAGGGCGAGATCCATTCCTGACGTCACCCCAGCGCAGGTGTAGATATTTCCATCCGCAACAAAGATCGGCTCGGCATCCACCTTGACTTTCGAATACCGGCTAGCGAGCTGCTGGCAGAAGTACCAGTGGGTGGTCGCACGGCGGCCATCCAGCAGACCCGCTTCGGCCAGAACAAATGCTCCAGTACACACGCCCGCCAAGCGGCGGACCTTACTCGCCTTCCGCCGAATCCAGTTGAGAACTGCCGGTTTGCCATGTACACTCCACGGCTCCATACCGCCCACGACTAATAAAGTGTCGATGTCTCCTGTAACAGTTTTGTAAGATCCCTTTGCGACGATCGACAATCCGAGGCGGCCAGTGACATAGCGGCTCGTGCCCATCGTCACGACGCGGACATCGTAGCCGCCTCCGTTCTCGCGTCCCAACTCTCGCAGCTTGCGTTCGGCGAGCGCAAAAACCTCGTGAGGCCCCGCTACATCCAGTGGTTGCGCATCCGGAGTGGTCAGAATCACCACACGCAAGGGCCGCCCTAGAAACGGCGGTTTGCTGCGAGTTGAACTCATAAAATCGCACCCATTATAGTTTGCCTTCGGATTGGAGATGCGGTCAAGACCATGTCCGGGCTCAGTACATATGAGACGGTTGGGCCTTCTGGCTCGTGAGAGTGAGAGACTCGCTGGGTGTTCGGCCGCCAAGGGCACCGTGGGGCCTGGAGTGGTTGTAGAGGTGAGCGAAGGCGTCGATGTGCTCGTTCAGGCGATCATGGCGGTTGGCGTCAACGGCGACGGCCGGCGCGTCGCCGCCGCCTTCATCGGCACCGCCTTCGTGCAGGAGGATGCCGAGGCCGCGAGCAAGCAATGGCGGGCGGGCGCCGATCGGCTGTGGCCCAAGGTGCCCAGGCTTGCCGCGCTGATGGACGAGGCCGAGACCGACGTGCTCGCCTTCATGACCTTGCCCAAGGATCAGCGTCCGAAAATCCATTCG
>JADGGK010000077.1 GCA_019689975.1 Pseudolabrys sp. | reverse complement strand
ATCGTCTCGATCAACATCGTCAACGAAGCCTGGTTCCAGTCACAGCCCGAGGATGTGCAGGAGGCGATCCGCGGGGCCGAGCCGAAGGTCGTCGCCTTCGGCGTCGAGAACGCGGAGCGCTCCAATGAGGTGTGGCTGGCCAATAACGGAGAGTGTCGTCAAATGCCGCCTGCTGAGAAGATGACGACGATTGTGTCCTTCCTCGCGCCCGACACCAAGATCGTGGAGCAGATTCCCGCGGTGAAAGCCGAATTCACCAATCGGAAGGCGTTGGTCGATCAATAGCGGCCGAAGTAACGGCCACCGGCGGCGCGATTTTGCAGAAGGGCGGAATATGGCAGCGTCATTCGACTACATCATCGTGGGGGCGGGCTCGGCCGGTTGCACGCTGGCAAACCGGCTGAGCGCTGATCCAGGCGTGCGCGTGCTGTTGATTGAAGCCGGAGGCTGGGACCGGCACCCCTTGCTGAAGCTCCCGCTCGGCTGGGGACGCGTGCTGCTCCGCCGCATGTACGATTGGGGCTACGATACGGAACCAGAACCGGAAATGGCCGGGCGCCGGATCGAGGTGACTCGCGGTAAGGTCGTCGGCGGGTCATCGTCGATCAATGCCATGGCCTATGTCCGCGGCCATCGCGCGGATTACGACCGGTGGGCCTCGCGCGGGCTGCCCGCCTGGTCCTATGACAAGGTGCTTCCTTATTTCCGCAGGCAGGAAAGCTGGGAGGGCGGCGCCAGCGACTATCGCGGCGGAGACGGACCGATGGCGATCCGGAGGGCACGGTATGAAGACCCTCTCGTTGATGCCTATCTCGCCGCAGCGGCCGATGCGGGCTATCCCTTCAACGACGATTACAACGGCGCGAGCCAGGATGGCTTCGCCCGCATGCAATTTACGATTCGCGACGGTCGTCGCGAGAGCGCTGCGACGGCCTATCTGCACCCGGTGCTCACGCGGGACAACCTGACAGTGCAGGTCAATGCTCTCGTCAACCGGATCGTGTTTGACGGCTTGCGCGCAGTCGGCGCTGAATATACCCAAAACGGCGAGCGGCGACTCGTCGAAGCTGAGCGGGAGGTCATCCTGTGTGCCGGCACCATCAACTCGCCGCAACTGCTGATGCTATCTGGCATCGGTGATCCTGCCGTGCTTGCGCGGCATGACATTGCCGTCAAGGCGCCGCTGCGCGGCGTCGGCAGGAACCTCCAGGATCATCTTGCGGCGCTCCTGATTTACAACCGCCGCGATGAAAGTCCGCTACTGCGGCACATGCGCGCCGACCGGCTGGCGTTCGCCGCGGCTGCTGGCTTGCTGTTCGGAAAAGGCTTTGCAACCGAGCTGCCCGGCGGCATTACCGCTTTCGTCAAAAGCAGCGAGGGA
Organism: Pseudolabrys sp.; assembly: GCA_019689975.1. Taxonomy (GTDB): domain Bacteria; phylum Pseudomonadota; class Alphaproteobacteria; order Rhizobiales; family Xanthobacteraceae; genus Pseudolabrys. Next base: position 11,947 of record JADGGK010000077.1, on the reverse strand, counting down.
GAGGCCATACCGGACATCCAACTTCTCTTCATCGCCGGTTCGCTTGCCGCGCATCCCTATCTGCTGCCGTTTTCGAAGCCATTCGCAGACAGCTTTGCCTGCCGGGTCGTTCTGTTGCGTCCCGAAAGCCGCGGCACGATCACGCTCGCCTCGACTAATCCGCAAGCGCATCCGCACATTCGGCTGGGTCTGCTCAGCGTCGATGCGGACTGGCGTAAGCTAGCATCCGGTATCGGCATCTTCCGCAATCTCGCGCGCTCGCCGCGGCTTAGTGCACATATCGCGGGCGAGATCGGGCTCATCGCGACGGCGTCGACAGACGACGAACTGAAGGACTATGTCGGCAGAACGGCCGTGACCGCGCATCACCCGTGTGGAACCTGCCGGATGGGGCCGCCTGGAGATCCCGACGCCGTCGTCGATTCGGATCTCCGCGTTTATGGTGTCGAAAAGCTGCGGATTGTTGATGCATCGGTGTTTCCGGATCTGGTCGGCGGCAACATCAATGCTCCCGTTATCATGATCGCCGAAAAGGCTGCAGATGCCATTCGTGCGTCTGCCGGGAAGGAGCGGCAGTAGTCGTTCTTACTGGCAGCCGTCGCTGTGCAACCTCAGACGCGCTGAAAGCGCTTCCGCTGCGCTGCGGCAGACGTTTCAGGCCTCGGCGCGCCGGCAAATGTCCTTTTTTTGGCCGGTTGGAGAAGCGTCCAACGGTTCAATGTGAATTTAATCTAGCGCGCATGACGAGATAGAGTAGCGTTTCCGCGTTCGCGAACAGGACCGCAAAGATGCCTTTCCAGAACAGCAAGTGGGTCCCGCTCGATCAATGTTGTCAAAATCGCCGCGAGGAGATTCTTGTTCGCATGGCGGAGATCGAACATGAACTCCGACAGCTCCTCATAGCGTTGGCGCGGATCCGGGGTGCGCCGCCTTCCTGAGCCTGGTGCCAATCCACGCCGGATTTTCGCGTTGGTCGTCGCGGGCGGAATTGTATCGTAGCCATTTCTGCTGCGCTCTGATCCTGATCTTCGGAACCTGCGTCCCGTAAGGCCATCGGCCGGTCGGCAACTGACAGGTGATCACGCCGAGCAAGAAGATATCCGACCGCGTTGAGCCGCCTTCGGCTTCGCTGACCGCCGTCGCCGTCTGCCCGCTCCGAACCGGCATGACAATCCGCTCTCGACCGCGCGGCGTCAGCCGGACATTCTCGTGCATGTTCATCCGGTCCTTTTCCGGGAGCACTGAAGCTTCGACACTTTCAGCGTCTCCCGGCCGGGCCGGATGGACAACCTATGGCAAGCTCGCATCAGGCCATGAAATAGCGGGCCGGCGCTTTCAGGATTTCGGCCGCGGTATTGGCGATGTGGCGACGCATGGCGGCTTCCGCAGCGGCATCGGCGCCTCTGCTGATCGCCTTGACGATCGCGCGATGCTCGGCCCGCGATGCCTGCACCCGGCCCGGCCTGAGCAAAATCAGATCGAACTGCAGACGGAAAACCGCAAGCCGCGTCTGATCGATGAAACGCGGCAAGTGCGCAAAGCCGCTTAATTCGACGATAAGATCGTGGAAGCGCGCGTTATAGTCGCTGTAGGCGGCGATAAGCTGCCGGCCGCTGCGGTCGATTGCCCGCTCGAGCGCAAACAGGGCCTTGCGGCCGGCGGCATTGATGCGCCTCGCCGCCGCCGCCGCCGCCAGCCCCTCGAGCATGGCCCGGATTTCGCACAGCTCGAGCACGTCCGCGCGCGACATCTGCCGTACGCGCGCGCCGCGAAACTGCTGCAGCTCGACGATTCCTTCGGCCTCGAGCCGGCGCAGCGCTTCTCGCAGCGAACTGCGACCGAGATTGAGGCGCCGGGTCAGGTCGGGCTCGGTCAGCCTTTGGCCGGGCACCAAATGACCGCGTCGGATCGCGTCTTTCACGAAAAGGATCGCCCGCTCGACCGCCGAGGGGGCGCTTTCGTCGCGCCGTTCGGCGAGCGGCGCCGCGTGCCGTCTCTCGAGCGCAAGAATCCCATTTCCCATGCCGTGGCGCGTCCGTTTCTCTGCGGCATATGGCGACGGGAAGGGCCCGCACCGCGCGGACCCGGCGGGTCTGCCCGTGCATCCTCCCACCATGACCCGGGAGGCGCGCATTGACAAGAAAAATCGTCAGACGATATCGTCTGTTCATTTCTTCGGCCTGCGGCGGCATGCGGTGCGGAAGGCGCCAGGCGCGCAGACGTGGGCACGGAGGCCTTTTTCGTCGCGGCGCCATGCTCGCTCGTCTCAACCCGCCTTTTCGCGCCGAACATATCGGCAGCCTTCTACGGCCGCCGGAGTTGCTCGCGCTGCGAGCGCGTTTCGCCAAGGGTGAGATCGATCACGCCACCCTCGCGGCGGCGGAAAACCGCGCCATCAAGCAGGTGCTCGCGCTGCAAAAGCAAATCGGCTTCAAATTCGCGACCGACGGCGAGTTCCGCCGCCGCTCCTATCACAGCTATTTCTATCGGCGGCTTGGTGACATCAGCATCGATACGGTAGGCGGCGAAAGTCCCTCGAGCGGCTCGACCCTGCGACGCGGCACGCAACCGGTCGCGCGGATCGACAGCCGCGTGCATTGGGCGGGGCCGATCCACGTCGAGGACTTCAAGTTTATCGCCGCAAACACCGATCTCGTGCCCAAGATCACCATCCCCGGACCTTGTGCGCTGCATTTCCGCGGCGGCGACGCCGCTGTCCTCGCCCGCGCCTACACGGATGTCGATCATTTCTGGGAGGATATCGTTACCGCCTTCGACCGCGAGCTCGAGGCGCTCGCCGCCGCGGGCTGCCGCTACATCCAGATCGACGAAACCGCCTTTGCCAAGTTCGGCGATGCCGAAATATTGGCCTGGCTGAAAGCGCGGGGCGACGATCCCCTCGCACTGATCGATAAATATATCGCGATCACCAACCGCGTACTTGCGAACGCGCCGCGCGCGCTTCACATCGGCATGCATCTGTGCCGGGGCAATCGCGGCGGCAAGTGGCACGCCGAAGGCGGCTACGAGCCGGTCGCCGAACGCCTGTTCAACGAACTCGCAATCGGCTTTTTCCTGCTGGAATACGATTCGCCACGCGCAGGCGGCTTCGCGCCGCTGCGCCTCGTTCCACCGCATAAGACCGTCGTGCTCGGCCTCGTCTCCACGAAAAATGCCGAACTGGAACGTCCGGACGAGCTCAAGCGGCGCATCGACGAAGCCGCGCGCTATGTCGACATCGATCGTCTCGCGATAAGCCCGCAATGCGGATTTGCCGGCATTGAGACCGGGAATCCGATCTCGCCGCAAATGCAGGAACGCAAGCTGCGGCTCGTGGTGGAGCTTGCGCGCGAGATCTGGGGCGACGCATGACGGGATCCCGCATCAACGAGCGCGCCCGCAACGCGCGGGCCCGACGCAGAGAGGGAGGACGACACCATGAAAAGCGCATTTCTTGGCGGCCTGTTCGGGCTCGTGCTGCTCGGCGGGTCCGCCCGCGCCGAGGCCATCCACCTGTCGCATTTTGGCGAAGTGATGCCCAGCGTGCCGTGGGCGGTCGCACTTGAGCAAAAGCTGTTCCAGAAACACGGGGTCGACGTTAACGAGGTGATCTCTTCGCAGGGCGGCGGCACCACCATCCGCAATATGCTGGCGGGCGGTCTCGGGTTCGGCGAGTCGGCTGCCGGTGCGACCGTCACCGCGATCAAATCGGGCCTGCCGGTCAAGATCGTCGGTGTCGGCTCCGACAGTGTGGCCGACATCCTGTGGATCGTGCGCAGGGAGTCGCCGCTCGCGTCGATTAAGGACATCAGGGGCAAGAAATTCGGCACTACGACGCCGGGCGCGCTCACCTATGTGCTGGGGCAACTGCTGCTCAAGAAGAATGGTCTCGATTATTCGGATGTCACGCCGGTGCCGGTCGGCACGGGCGCGGGGCTCGCAGCGCTCGACAAGGGGGCGCTCGATGCCACCTATGAGTACGAGCCGTTGTTCAGCCGCGACCAGGGCAAATATCGCGTGCTGGCGCGGGTCGCCGACGCCGTTCCGCGCGTGACGACGCTCTTTCTGGTCGCCACGCAGGATATGATCGACAAGCAGCCAGAAAAACTGCGCGCCATCATGGCGGCACACAAAGAGGCGGTCGACTATATCTATGCGCATCCCAAGGCTGCGGCCGATCTTGCCGCCAAGCGAATGGTGGGGGTCGATCGCGGGGTGGTCGAACGAGCGGTGCAGCGCCTCGCCAAGGTAAAATATTGGTCGGACGGCGGATTCGATCCGCACGCCATCGGCGCGTTGCAGGAGGTGTTGCGGCTCACCGGCGAGGTAAAAGGACAGATCGAATTTAATGCCATGTCCGACCAGCGGTTTCTGCCGGAAGGCGCGACGCATCTGCAGTGAGCGGTCTTGGCGCGGATGGCCCACACTCGGCGGCGGACGCGCGCCTATAGGGTCCTCACCGTTCTTTCCGGCGTCGCTGCGTTGGAGGCGATCTGCCGCGCGGGTTGCGTTCGGCCGACGACGCTGGTCGCGCCGAGCGTGATGCTCGAGGCGATGATCGCCGCGCTACGCGATCCGGCCACGCTCAAAGACTTCGGCCTGACCCTGGGCGAAGTGGTCATTGCCACTGCCCTGGCATCGGTGCTCGGCATTCTGGCGGGCCTTCTCCTGCATGCGATGCCGCGCCTGCGCCGCGCGTTCGAACCGCTCATTGCGAGCTACTACGCTTTGCCGCTATTCGCGCTCTATCCGGTGCTCGTGGTGATCCTCGGCGTCGGCGTGCGGCCGATCATCGCCACCGGCGTCATCTATGCCACCATGAGCGTGATCGTGGCGACGGTCGCCGGCCTCGATCATGTACCGCATGTTTTCCATAAAGTGGCGCGCGTTCAGCGCCTGACCCCATTCAAAACGGCCTGGCGGGTTCTTATTCCCGCCTGTGCACCGGAAATATTCGGCGGGATTTCGCTGAGCGTCGGCTACGCTTTTGTGGCGGTGATCGCCAGCGAATTTCTGCTCGCGTCGCACGGCATCGGCCATGCCATTGTCGACGCCTACAATACCTTCCAGACCGCACGGATGTACGGCCTCGTATTGGCGCTTGCCCTGCTCGTCGTGCTGATCAACAGCGGGCTACGCCGTTTCCGCAACCGCATATCCGAGGATGGCTCATGATGCATGATCGCATTCGGCGTATGGCGGACATCGTTCTGTTGAGTTGCATTCTCATCGCGATTTGGGAAGCATTGTCGAGCGCGATCGGCACGCGCTTCCTTCCCGCTCCGATCCAAACCGTCGGCCGTCTCGTCGCCATGTTGGACAATCCTCGTTTTCTCGGAGATTTGAGCGCCACGAGCGAGGCCTATGCCGTCGCGTTCTGCCTCGCCATGGGCGGTGGCGTGGTGCTCGGCCTGACATTGGGCTCTTCGCGCGTGCTCGGCGCGACATTCGAGCCCTGGCTGCATGTATTGGTCGCGATCCCGAAAGTCACGCTTTATCCGATCATTTTGCTGCTGTTCGGTCTCGGGGATGCCGCGAAAATCGCCTTTGGCGTGCTGCACGGGTTGCCGACCGTCGCGATCATGACCGCCGGAGGCATCCGTTCGCTCAGCCCGATTTACGGCAAGGTCGCTCGCGCGATGCGCCTGAAGCGGCGGAGCTATGTGTGGCGAATTTTGTTGCCTGCCGTCATGCCCGAGATCGTAGCGGCCTTGCGCATTTGCTTTTCGTTGACACTGCTCGGCGTGTTGGTCGGTGAAATGTTCGCCTCGTCGCGCGGACTCGGCCATTTGCTCATGGCGTCGATCGGAGTCGACGATATGCCGACGGTGATGGCCATCATCCTCCTTCTCTTTTTGTTTGCCGGAGCGGGAAGTTCCATGCTGCTCGCTGCGGCCCACCGCTTGAAGGGGTGAGGGGTTTGTCGAAGGAATCGCGACCAACTCCGGTCGTCGTATCGATGCGCGGTGTCGGGCGGGTTTTCCTCGCCGCCGCGCGTGAGCCTTTGTGGGCTCTGCGAGGGGTTGACCTCGATATCCGCAGCCGCGAGTTCTTCGCGATCATCGGCCCTTCCGGTTGCGGCAAATCCACGCTGATGGACATCATCGCCGGTCTGCTCGCTCCGAGCGAGGGCGAAGTCATATTCGAGGGAAAGCGGGTCAGCGGCACGGTGCCGGACGGCATCGGCGTCGTTTTCCAGGAGGACGCAAGCTTTCCCTGGTTGTCGGTTTACGACAATGTCGCGTTCGGCCTTGAAGAAATTGGCCTCGAGCGCGCGGAGATCGATGCGCGGGTACGATATGCATTGGAATTCATGGGGCTCGCCGCTTTTGCCCGTCACCATCCGCCGCAGCTTTCAGGTGGCATGCGGCAGCGCGTCTGCATCGCTCGTACGCTCGTGCAGCGTCCGCGTCTAATCCTGCTCGACGAGCCGTTCGCGGCACTCGACCAGCAGACGCGGCTGCTTATGGGCGAGGAACTGCTGCGGCTATGGCGAGAGACGGACGCAACCGTCATTCTCATTACCCACGCGCTCGACGAGGCGGCCATGCTGGCCGACCGGGTCGGCGTGATGTCGGCGCGGCCCGGTCATTTTATCGAAGTGGTGGCGACCGACTGGTCACGCGAGCGCGACTCCACCGTCGTTTCCGATCCGCGCTTCGGCGAGGTGACGGCGCGACTGTGGTCGTTGCTGCGGCTCGAATCGCTACGCGCCATGGGGCGCGATTTTTCCGCTCCCTCGCCGCCGTGAGGGCGACCGCGCGCGCCCGCTCCCGCGTCCGTCAGTGTGCGCGTTCCTGGCCGCCGAGATAAGTCGCGATCAATTGCGGATCGTGAATGAGTTCGCTCGCAAGTCCTTGGCGCACGATCTCGCCGGTCTCCATCACATAGCCGTAGTTCGCGGTCTCGAGCGCGGAGCGGGCATTCTGCTCGATCAGCAGGATCGAGACGCCGAGATCGCGCAGGAACGGGATGATGCGGAAGACCTCCTTCACGATCAGCGGCGCCAGACCGAGGCTGGGTTCGTCGAGCATCAGCAGCGTCGGCTTGCTCATCAGCGCGCGGGCGAAGGCGAGCATCTGCCGTTCGCCACCCGAAAGCGTGCCGGCGTTCTGGTTGCGGCGCTCCCTGAGCCGCGGAAAACGATCGAACACCTCGTCGATCGAGCGCCGCACCGCGGCGGTGCCGTCCCTGCGGCTGAAGGCACCGAGCAGGAGATTGTCATAGACCGACATCTCCGCGAACAGCTCGCGGCGTTCCGGCACGAGACCGAATCCCATCTCCACGCGGCGCTCGGTGTCGAGCCCCGTGATGTCCTCGCCGTTGAACAGGATTCGACCGCGGCAGGGCAGAAGGCCGATGATCGTCATCAGCAGCGTCGTCTTGCCGGCGCCGTTGGGACCGATGACGGTGACGATCTCTCCGGCCTCGACCTTGAGCGAGACGTTGCGGATCGCCTCGACCTTGCCGTAGCTCACGCTGAGATTCTCGATCGCGAGCAGGCCCATCAGGCAACGCCCCCCAGATAGGCTTCCTGGACGCGCGGGTCGTTGCGGACGGTCTGCGGCGCGCCTTCGCCGATCTTGCAGCCGAAATCCATGACGACGATGCGGTCGACGAGATTCATCACGAAATCCATGTCGTGTTCGACCAGGAGAATGGTGAGGCCTTCGGCGCGGAGCGAACGCAGCAGCTCGGCGAGCGCCAGTTTCTCGCGCCGGCGCAGGCCGGCCGCCGGTTCGTCGAGCAGCAACAGGATCGGATCGGCGGCGAGCGCGCGCGCGATCTCGAGGATGCGTTGGTTGCCGAGCGGCAGGTTGCCGGCAAGCTCGAAAGGACGCGCGCCGAGACCCACGCGCTCGAGCTGTTTGATCGCCTCGTGCCGGGCGCGGCGTTCCTCGGCGCGGTCGAGGCGCAGCGCGCTTGCAACATAACCGGCCGACGTGCGCGGATAGAGGCCGAGCAGCACGTTGTCGAGCAGCGACATCCGCGGACGCAGCTTGACGTGCTGGAAGGTGCGGGCGATCCCCGCGCGGGCGATGTGGCGCGGCGCGGCACGGGTGATGTCCCTGCCGGCGAACACGATCTTGCCGCCGCTCGGCCGCAGGGCGCCGGTAATGAGATTGAACATCGTGCTCTTGCCGGCGCCGTTGGGGCCGATCAGGCCGAGGATTTCGCCGGCACGTAGCTCGAAGCTCACTTCATTGACGGCGACGAGCCCCCCGAACCGCCGCACCGCGGCGTCGACCTTGAGCAGCGGCGTGCCTTTGGCCGGCTGGCGGCGGCGCGGCAGCGGTTCGGCCTTGCCGGGGAATTCCTGTCGCGGCGGCGGCAGCCAGCGGGCGACATAGGGCACGATGCCGTCGCGCGCGCGTTGCAGGAAGAGAATAAAGAGCACCGAGAAGACCACGATCTCGAGACGGCCCGACGTATTGGGCGCGAGCAGCGGCAAAAGATCCTGGATGTAGTTCTTCATCAGCGTGACGAGCGCCGCGCCGACCACGGCGCCGAGCAGGTGGCTCGAGCCGCCGACCAGCGCCATCATCAGATAGTCGATGCTGACGTGGACGTCGAAGGGCGTAGGGCTGATGAAGCGGGTCATGTGCGCATAGAGCCAGCCGGCGACCGCGGCCATCAGCGCCGCGGCGACGAAGGTGACGAGGCGGACCTGAAAGGCATTGATGCCGAGCGACTCGACGAGGGCATTGCCGCCGCGCAGGGCGCGGATCGCCCGCCCGACGCGGGAATTCAGCAGGTTGTGCGTTCCCAGCATGGCGGCGATCAGGGCGCCCCAGATCAGATAATAGATGTCGGCGCTGTCGGCGAGCGAATGCGAGCCGATGCTGATCGGCGGGATCGAGGCGATGCCGTTGTAATTGCCGAGCCCGTCAATATTGCCGAAGCTGAAGTAGATCGCGAGACCCCAGGCGATGGTGCTGAGCGAAAGGAAATGGCCGCCGAGGCGCAGCGTCACCGCCCCGATGACGGCGGCCACCAGGCCGGTCATGACAAGGGCAAGAAGCAGGCCGAGCCAGGGCGAATAGCCCATGAGCGCCGATGTCCAAGCCGTCGCATAGGCGGCGATGCCGACAAACGAGGCCTGGCCGAACGAGACCATGCCGCCGATGCCGGTCATGAGGACAAGACCGAGCGCCACGAGCGCGTAGATGCCGATATAATTGAGCAGCGTGATCGAAAACACGCCGAGGAAGGCCGGCGCCGCCGCCAGCGCCGTCACCGCAACCGCCGTCGCCATCCGCGTCTGCAACCGGCTCATTCTTCGCCGTCCTCTTCGGGTTGCAGCAGCGTATAGGATCGCCAAAGCAGCACCGGGATCAGCAGCGAGAACACCGTCACCTCCTTGAACGGGCTGCTTTCGAAGGCGGCAAAGCTCTCGAGCACGCCGACGAACAGCGAACCCGCGGCGGTCAGCGGGAAGCTGACGAGGCCGCCGATGATCGCGCCGACAAAGGCCTTGAGACCGATGATGAAACCGGAATCATAGAAAATGGTGTTGACCGGCGCGATCAGCACGCCGGAAATAGCGGCCATCGCCGAGCCGAGCAGAAAAGCGACGGTGCCGGCATGCGCCGGGCGGATGCCCATCAGCCGGGCGCCGGTCCGGTTCATCGCCGTCGCCTGCAGCGCCTTGCCCTGGATGGTGAATTCGAAGAACAGGAACAGCAGCAGGCAGAAGATCGCGGCGGCGACGACGATGAGGATGCTTTCGCCCGAGATCGGCACGCCCGCGGCCGTCACCGAGAAATCGGTCAGGCTCTGGGTGCGCACGCCTTCGGGGCCGAAGAAGATCAGCCCCATGCCCGACAGCGCGAAGTGGAGGGCGACCGAGACGATCAGCAGCAGCAGCACGGAAGCATCGGCGATCGGCCGGAACACGATGCGGTCGAGCAGCGGCGCGATCGGCAGGATCAAGGCGACGGTCACGATGATCCGCAACGGCGCATTGAGCGTGGCGCCGCTGACGAAGCCCATGACGCCCGCCGGCAGCAGCGGCAGCACGAGATAGAAGAACAGCGCGCGCGGGATCCGGGCAAAGCTCCGCGCGCGCAGAATGGCAAACAGCTCCATGGCGGTTGCCGCCACCGCGAGCACCGCGACGAGGCCGACGGTACCGGGGAACTGCCTGCTCTCGAGCGCGGCAAGCGTCAGCGCGGTGAAGGCCGCGATGTCGCCGAACGGCACGAAGACAATCCGCGTCACCGAGAAGATCAGGACGAAACCGAGCGCCATCAAAACATAGATGGCGCCGGTGGCGACGCCATCCATGGTCAATATGGCGGCGATCTGCGCGTTCATCGCCGGAATCGCGGCGTGCCACCTTCGGCGCGACGGCGCATCAGGGTTGATACTTCCACGTGCCGTCGACGAGCTTCACCACGACGAGGCTGCGCTCGTCGACGCCGTAATAGGACTTCGGCGTGAAATTGTAGACGGCATGCACGCCGACCACGTCCTTGTCCGAATAGATGGCGTCCATCAGCGCCTGGCGGAATTCCTGCGTGCCGGGCTTGGCCTTGGCCAGCGCGCTCTCGGCCGCCTTGAGGAACACGAGCCAGGCATCGAACGCATAGCCGGAGAAGCCGTCATCGGCCTCGACGCCGTTGGCCTTCTTGAAGATTTCATGGAAGCTGGTGCCGATCTTCTTCGAAAAGTGGCTGTCCGGAAGCTGCGAGGTGACGATCACCGGGCCGGCGGATACCTGGACGCCCTCGACCGCCTTGCCGCCGACGCGCACGAAGTCGCGGTTGAGCAGCGAGGGGGTGCCGAAGAAGCCGCCCTTGTAGCCGAGCTTGCGCAGCTCGAGCAGCGGCAGTGCGCCCTGGGTCGCCGAGCCGCCGTCATAGACGCCGTCCGGATTGGTGGCCAGAATCTTCAGCGCCTGCGCGGTCACCGTGGTGTCGGTGCGCGCATAGCGCTCGTTGCTCGTCACCTTCGGGCCGCCGGCCGCTTCCGCCGCCTTGGCGCCGTTGTAGACGAGATCGCCCCAGGAATCGTTGAAACCGATGAAGCCGGCGGTCTTGATGCCTTCGCGCTTCATGCGCTCGGCGATCACCTTCACCATCAGATCCGGCGTCTGCGGAATGGCGACGCCCCAGGGATGACCTTCGGCCGGAACTTTGAGCAGCACGGGTGAGATGGCGATCAACGGGACCTTGAGCTCGTTGGCGATCGACATCATCGCCGTCGCCCCCGGTGCGCTCGACGTGCCGATCATGATGTCGACCTTCTCCTGCTCGACCAGTTTGCGCGCGGCCTGCGTCGCCGCGGACGGGTCGGACACGTCGTCGAGCCGGATGATCTTGATCTTGTGACCGTTCACGTCGCTCTTGTAGGAGACGGCGGCGTTGAATCCCTTCTCGTAATTCAAGCCGATCGAGGAGGCCTTGCCGCTGAGCGAGGTGACGAAGCCGACGGTGATCTCCTGCGCCTGAACCGACGCCGCCATGCAGATGCCGGCGAGCGCCGCAAGGACGAAAGCATGTTTTCTCATCGTGCTCTCCTATGGGGCCTAACCCTGGTCAATCATTGGGCCTGTTGCTTCGACGCGCGGCATGAGACGCGACGACAAGCGCAGTCGCGGGCTGCGCCCGAGCCGGCCTTTATGACCGTGCGGCGAATGGCTGACGGCGACGGGAGGAACAACCGGCGCGAAACGGCGATCATGTCCGCAGAGTCAGACGGACCGCCCCGCACCACAGTGACGCCTCGTTTCCAATCACGTTCCCCGCGGCCGATCTGGCGACTTCTTGCAACCCTCAACGCCACGCCGGCGCGCCGGAGTGTCACGGTCGGTTCTGGCGTTCGGCCGCCTAATTACTTTAAGCCTAAAATAATGGCTTCGGCCTTGTCAACTCGCGGCAAGGCGAATGTGCGCGCCGTCGCGCCGCGAGGCGCGGCGGCCCTCGACGGGCGCACCGCGGTCGGC
>JADGGK010000076.1 GCA_019689975.1 Pseudolabrys sp. | reverse complement strand
GCATGCCATGCCGACGGGTGCCGATTGAACCGGCCAGCGCGCAATGCCGGCCGCAAGGCCGCCGATCCGACCCGTCGCGCCGTTCTTGCCGCATCCCTTGCCGTGCTTGCCGGCCGCCTCGCACCGGCGCGCGCGGCGACGAGCGTCGTCGACGCGGCCGGACGCACGATCCTCGTCGCCGCACCGGTGCGGCGCGTATTCCCGGCCGGTCCGCCGGCGGCGATCATGCTTTATACGCTGGCGCCCGACCTGCTGCTGGGCTGGCCGCGCGCCAATCGTCCCGCGGAACGCGAATTCCTCCTCCCCGAGGTCGGCGCACGGCCCGAGATCGGGCGCATCACCGGTCGCGGCAATACCGCGAATCTCGAGCGGGTGCTGGCGCTGAAACCCGACCTCATCCTCGATGTCGGCTCGACCAGCCCGACCTTCGTGTCGCTCGCCGAGCGGGTCGAAACGCAGACGGGCATTCCCTATGCGTTGCTCGACGGACGCTTCGCCGCCATCGCGGCGAGCTACCGCACGCTCGGCGTGCTGCTCGACCGGCGCAACGAGGCGGCAACACTCGCGCGCTACGCGCAAGACACGATCGACACCATCACGCGGCGGATCGCGGCGGTGCCGCCCGAGCAGCGCCCGCGCGTCTATTACGCGCGCGGCCCGCGCGGGCTCGAGACCGGCCTCGGCGGCTCGATCAATGTGGAGACGATTGAACGCGTGGCAAGGAACGTCGCCGGCGAAAACAAAGGCGGGCTTGCCATTGTCTCGATCGAGCAGGTGCTCGCCTGGAATCCCGACGTGATCGTGACCATCGATGCGGACTTTGCCGCCCGCGTCAGGACCGACCCGGCATGGGCCGCCGTCGCCGCCGTCCGCGCCGGCCGCATCTACCTTGCGCCGAAACTGCCCTTCGGCTGGGTCGACTTTCCGCCCTCGGTCAATCGGCTCATCGGGCTGTGGTGGCTCGCCAAATTGCTGTATCCGCAACTTTTTCCGGAGGACATGAAGACACTCGCGCGCGATTTCTATGCCCTTTTCTATCACGTAACGCCGTCCGAGACGCAGATCGCGCGCGTGCTGGAGGGGCGGGAATGAGCGCGGCGGCGGCCCGGCGCGCGCGGCGCCTTCGCAAAAGGGCGCACGACGCGCCGCGGGCGACCGCGAGGCCGGCATGACGACGAAGCGCGCACTCCCGCGCGCAGGCGCGAAGCGAGCGACGATCGGCTACGCGATCGCCTGCCTCGTGCTGCTTGCGGGGCTGGTCCTGGCCCTGTGCGTCGGCCGTTATCCGGTGAGCGGGCGCGACCTTCTCGATCTGCTTGCGGCGCAATTCGGCGGCGGGGCCGGCGGATCGCCGGCGGCACAAGCCGTCATCCTCTCCGTGCGGGGCCCGCGCGTACTCGCCGGCGCGCTCGTCGGCGCCGCGCTCGCGGTGGCCGGCACCGCATTCCAGGGCCTGTTCCGCAATCCGCTCGTCTCGCCCGACATTCTCGGTGCGTCCTCGGGCGCGGCGCTCGGCGCCGTGCTCGGAATTTATTTTTCCTTCAACGTGTTCGGAATCGAACTCCTCGCTTTCGCCGGCGGCCTGGCCGCGGTCGTGGCGGTCTACCTCCTCGGATCCGCGATCCGCGCGCGCGATCCGGTGCTGGTGCTGGTGCTTGCCGGGATCGTCATCGGATCGCTGCTCGGCGCGGGAGTGGGGCTCGTCAAATATCTCGCCGATCCCTACAACCAGCTCCCGGCCATGACCTTCTGGCTCCTGGGCAGTCTCGCCGCGGTCAATCCGGCCGATCTTGCGCCGCTGTTCGGTCCGGTCGCGGCCGGCACCATCGGCCTGCTCCTACTGCGCCACCGCATGAACGTCATGTCGCTCGGCGAAGAGGAGGCGATCGCGCTCGGTGTGCCGACGCGGCTGCTGCGCGTCGCCATCATCGCCGCCGCGACGCTCGTCACCTCGGCGAGCGTGGCGGTCGCCGGCATCATCGGCTGGATCGGGCTCGTGGTGCCGCATCTCGCACGCGCGCTGGTCGGTCCGGATTTCGCGCGTGCCGTTCCGGCAGCGGCTCTCGTCGGCGGCGGCCTGTTGCTGTTCATCGATACGCTCGCGCGCACCGCCGCGCCGATCGAAATCCCGCTCGGCATCCTGACGGCCGCGATCGGAACGCCGATCTTCATCTGGCTGCTTGCCGACGTCCAACGCAGTTGGTCATGACGCTCGAAGGCCGCAGGCTCGCGATCGGCCACGGCCGGCACGTCATCGGCCGCGATATCGACATCGTCCTGCACCCGGGCGAAGCCGTCGCGCTGCTCGGCCCCAACGGTGGCGGCAAGACGACGTTGCTGAAGACGCTGATCGGCCTCATCCCGGCGCATGACGGCGAGGTGACGATCGGCGGGCGCAAACTGACGCGGCTTTCCGCGCGCGAGCGTGCGCGACTGGTCGCGTATGTGCCGCAGGTGCATGTCGGCACCTTCGCATTCAGCGTCGAGACCGTCGTGCTCATGGGTCGCACCGCGCATATGCCGCTTTTCGCCAGGCCCTCCCCGAGCGACCACGATGCGACGCGCGCGGCGCTGGAGCGGCTCGGCATCGCAGGACTCGCGGCTCGCCCCTACACGGAAATCTCCGGCGGCGAGCGCCAGCTCGTCCTGCTCGCGCGCGCCCTGGCGCAACGACCGCGCTTCATCGTGCTCGACGAGCCCACCGCCAATCTCGATTTCGGCAATCAGGGCAAGGTCATCGGCGAAATCCGCGCGCTGGCGCAGACCGGCCTCGGCGTGCTGTTCACGACCCATGACCCGAATCAGGCGCTGCGCATCGCCGCGCGCGTCTACCTCATGCGGCACGGGCGGTGCGTCGCCGACGGACCGGTGCAGGACATGCTCACGCGCGAGCGGCTCGAGGCCGTCTATGACGCGCCGATCCGCGTCCTCTCCGCCGCCGGCGGTACGGCCTTTCTTCCGGCCTGACGCTCATCCACCTCGCCGCCCACGGCGTGCCGGCGGCAGGCGGGCCGGTTCGCGCGGTTCGCCGTCGACGGCGCCGCGCCGCCCGCCATGACCGACGACGCCCCCCGGCGCGCGGCGCGCGGCCTAAAGCAGCCCAAGTTCGCGCAGCTCGCGTCGCATGGCTTCCGGCATGCGCGCCGCGCCCGGCGCAACGCGCGAGAGGTCGCGCGGCGCATCCTCGGCCTCGAGATAACGCCAGCCCTGGAAAGCCGCGCGCGGTCGCGGTTCGACCAGCACCAGCCTGCCGTCGAGCACCACCTGGCAGCGCTTGACGCCGTCGCGGCCGGTGACCTGCCGCAGATCGAGGATGCGTTCGCGGCACGCGATCACGCCGCGGATCACCCAATAGAGCGATCCGCCGTCCAGGATCTCGGCCGCCCGCCGGGGAAACATGCGCGTCGTATGGACGTGCCGCGCCTTGCCGCCGCGGCCGGAGGTTTCCTTCAATTTCCGCCGGATCCAGTCTTCAAGATCGGCGACGGAATCGCAGCCGACGCAGAGCTTGACGAGATGTAGCGGCATGCAAAATTTCCCGCGCGGCGCTGGCCCGCGGCCCTATCCATAGCGCGCGCGAGGCCGGTGCGAAAGCCGCATCGGCGCGCCGCGGCGCAAGCGATATGCAGATCTGCCGCCGCCGCTTCCCGCCGACGAAGGTTGACGGAATATTCTAAGCCTTGGCAGGCGGCTCGACCCGCGCGCCCTCGAGCCCGTTGGTCTTGACGACATAGGGACGCGTGTCCGCGCGCGCCGGCGCGGCCTGCGGAGGGGAGGCACCCTCCTCCAGGGGCGCACCGCGCCGCAACAGGCCGCGCAGTCTGGCCACCTCGTTTTGCAGCCGCGTATTGTCCTTGCGCGCGGCATCGAGCGCCCCCTCGACCACCGCGCGCTCCATCTGCTCGCGCTGCAGCAGGCTGCTCAGCTCCTCGACCCGCTGTTCCACCGCGTTGCGGCTGATCTGGATATCGGCCTCGAGCCGCCCGTTGCGCTCGCTGAGCGCCGCGATCTTCTCCTCGGCGCGGGCGAGCGCCGTCTCGCGCAGCTTCAGCGTCTTGGCGAGCGCGTTGCAACGCTCGGCGAGTTCGGCACGCGCCTGTTCGATATCCTTGATGTGCCGCTCCCGCGCCTCGTGCGCGGCCTCGATCTGCCACAAGCGCTTCTCGGCATTGTTGCGGGCGATCGTCGCTTCGACCGCCTTGCGGTCGAAGGCGCGTACCTCCTCCGTGCGCGCGAGCAGGTTCTGCCGCGCATCCGCGAGCAGCCGATCGGCGGTCGCCGCGCGCGACTGCAGCGCCTCGATGCGCATATTGAGATTGTTGAGCTCCGCGCGATGCCGCTCCTTGAGCTCGTTGATCTCCGCGCCGAGGCGGCTGCGTTCGGCATAAACTTCGGCATAGCTTGCCTCGATCTTGCCGAGCTGGGCCTGCGCCGCGCTCAGGGCGCTCTCGCTCTCCGCCATCCGCCGCGTCAACCGCGCGGCCTCGTTGAGCGCCTGCTCGGCGGAAGCCTGCAGCGACTGGCGTTCGTTCTCCAACAGCGCCAGCTTGCTGCGCAAATCGCCGAGTTCCGCCTCGAGTTCGGCGATGCGCTTTTCCGCCACGCCGAGCTGCTGCTCAAGCTTCACGCGGGCCTCGGCGGCGGCCTCGCGCTGCGCGGCCTCCTCGGCGAGTTCGCCCTTGAGGGAGGCGATCTCCGTTTTGCCGCTCGCAAGCTCGTTGGCAAGCTGCAGATTGGCGCCCTCCAGGGCGCGATTGGACTCGCGCGCAAGCTCGAGCTCTTCGCGCAGCTTCTCCGCTTCGGCCTCGAACCGCGCCGACGACTGCTCGACCTCGTAGAAATCCGCACGCAGCGATTCATGCGCCTTGCGCAGCTCATCGAGCGCGGCGGCAAGGCGCAGCCGCTGCGATTTCTCCTGCTCAAGCGTGCGCAACGCCTCGTTGAACGGAGGAACCAGGCTATTGAAGATCTGCTTGAGCTCGTCGAGTTCGCCAATCTTGCGGCCGGCATCGTTGAGGAGATTGCGCAGCACCTCGTTCTCCTCGCCGAGCCGGACGCCGACATCGGCCAGGCACTCGGCCTCGACGTGTCCGCCATTGCCATTGGCATTCGTGAAGGCCGCCAGGGGGCGCGTTGCGTCGGCGCTTGCTTCTCCACCCTTGCGGCCGAAAAGCTCCGACAATCGTGCCATGACGACTCCCCCACGCGCGACCCCGGGGCGACGGAGGTCGTACTTTCCCCTTGGTAGCCTAGTCCAGCGCTGCGGCGCTGGGTATGGCGCTGCCGCCGCCTGTGGGTAACCGCGACCTAGCCTCTGAAATCACGGGAAGATTCGGCGCGCTTCGCAGCCGCGTCCCGGCCCCATTGCGGCTTGCGAGGCGGCGCCCGCCGCCGTTTCAGCGCCGCGGCGCCAGCACGATGAGGATCGCGCCTTCGGCGACCTGCGCGTCCGGCACCACCGCGACCTCCGCCACCGTGCCGTCGATCGGTGCGACGAGCGTATGCTCCATCTTCATCGCCTCGATGACCGCGAGGCGCTGCCCGCGCCTGACCGCCTCGCCGGGACCCACCAGCACCGCCAGCACCCGGCCGTGCATGGGAGCGGACACGACTCCGTCGCGCGCGGCGCCCTCCGCCTCGGCGCGCGCAGGATCGGGCAAGGATATTTTCGTCTGCCGACCGCGGCGCAGCACATAGACGGCGTCCTCGCCGCCGACCACCGCCGCATCGAGCGCGGCCGTGGCCCCTTCCACCGTCACCGCAAGGCCGCGCGCGGAATATTCGATCTCGGCCAGGCGGCGCTCGCCGTTAACAAGGATCGGTTTTGCCAGGCGGCGCCGCCCCGTGAGCTGGAAGCCGTCGGTGGCGTCCCAGGGCGAGGACGGCGCGCCGCTCGGGCGGCGCGCGAGGAACCTCGCCTGCTCCTGCTCGAACAGCCGTTCCGCGCCGGCGGCCGCGGCGGCGGCGTCAAATCCCGGCGGCGCGATGAGCTCGGAGAGATGGGCGTCGATGAATCCGGTGTCGAATGCGCCTGCGCGGAAATCCGGCGCCCGCACCAGCGCGGCGAGAAATCCGGCATTGCTGCGCGGACCGGCGACCACCGTCGCCTCGAGCGCGGCGGCCAGGCGGTCGAGCGCCTCCTCGCGCGTAGCGCCGTGCGCGATCACTTTGGCGAGCATCGGGTCGTAGAAGCGGCTCACCTCGCTGCCCGTCTCCACGCCGGCGTCGACCCGCAGTCCCTCGCCCTGGGGAAAGGCGAGCGCGACGATCCGGCCGGTCGAAGGAAGGAACCCGCGCTCAGGATCTTCCGCGTAAAGACGCGCCTCCACCGCGTGGCCCCTGAGGGCGATCTCGTGCTGGGCCAAAGGCAATTTCTCGCCCGCGGCCACGCGCAACTGCCATTCCACGAGGTCAAGCCCGGTCACCGCTTCCGTCACCGGATGCTCGACCTGCAGCCGCGTATTCATTTCCAGGAACCAGAATGCGTCGGCATTGAGACCGCGCGCGCCGTCGAGGATGAATTCGACCGTGCCGGCGCCTTCGTAACCCACCGCGCGCGCGGCAGCGACCGCGGCTTCCCCCATGGCCGCGCGCAAGTCCGCGCTCATGCCGGGCGCCGGCGCTTCCTCGATCACCTTCTGGTGCCGGCGCTGGAGCGAACAATCGCGCTCGTTCAGATGAAGGACATTGCCGTGCCGATCGGCGAAGATCTGCATCTCGATGTGGCGCGGACGCGACACATATTTCTCGATCAGCACGCGCGCGTCGCCGAAAGCGGCGCGCGCCTCGCGTTGCGCGGCTTCGAGCGCGAGGTCGAAATCGGCATGACGCTCCACGACGCGCATGCCCTTGCCGCCGCCGCCCGCCACCGGCTTGATCAGCACCGGATAGCCGATCTCGTAGGCCTTCTGCCTGAGGAAGTTCGCCTCCTGCCGCTCGCCGTGATAACCGGGAACCACCGGCACGCCGATCTTCTCCATGAGCGCCTTGGCGCGGTCCTTCAGTCCCATGGCGCGAATGGCCGCGGGCGGCGGTCCCACGAAGACGAGGCCCGCCTCGCGGCAGGCCTGCGCGAAATCCGCGTTTTCGGCGAGAAAGCCGTATCCCGGATGGATCGCCTCCGCGCGCGTCCGCTTCGCCGCCGCGATCAGCCTGTCGATCGCAAGATAGCTCTCCGCCGCGGGCGCAGGGCCGATCGCCATCGCCTCGTCGGCCATGCGCACGTGCAAGGAGCGTGCGTCCGCGTCCGAATAGACGGCGATGACGCGCAGGCCGAGACGGCGCGCGGTACGGGCGATGCGGCAGGCGATCTCGCCGCGGTTGGCGATGAGCACGGAGGAGAACATGCGGGCCCGGCAGGAATGCTCGTTGCGGCTCGGTCAAAGACAAACCGATCCCCGCCCCGACCCGCGCCTGCGCGGAGCGAGAGCGGATATCGGCCAGCACGCGATTGTCGCCCGAATTGCCGGGCCGCGCCAGACGCGGCCCGCTCCGGCAAGGCCACGGCCGAAACCGACGCTCCCCGCGCACGGGATCGCCGCGCTAGCGCGCAGGCGGCGCCTCGGCGGGCCGCTTCGGCGGCATCGGCGCCGTCGCCGGCGCGGAAGGTTTGGGCGCCGGCCGCGACTCGTCGGCGGCTGCCGGCAGCGGCGGTTCCGGATTCATGATGCTCACCGGCGGGATGGATGCGGCCGAAGGAAAATCGAACTTTTCCGCCCCGGAACGGTGTTCTTTCGGCTCGTCGACGGCCGCCGCCGGCGCCGGCGCGGCGGAGACGGCCTGCGGCTTCTCCGCCGGCGCGGACCAGGCATCGGCATAGCGGGCGACATATTGCGCGAATACCTGCGCCTTGAGATTGGCCTTGAGCACTTCGGCGTCGCCCACGAGCGCGAAGGCCGGACAGCGGCTTGCCGTGCAGCCCACGCGCGTGGCCAGCGCCTGCGCCGCGACGCCGAAGCGGTCGAGCGCGATCGCGCGGCGGCTCGCCGCCAACGCGGCGCTAATGTCGGGATCCTCGCCGAAGGCGGCCGCCTCGGCAAGCAGTTGAAGCCGCGCCGCCGCATAGGCGACGGCGGCGGCGGCGCTTTGCGCGGAGGCAAACACCGCCTTTTCGCACCCGTTCTCGACCGTCTCGCCGGCGTCGGCATTCAGACACGCGAGCGGCGAGCCGGGGGCGAGCGCGGCGCGATCGAGCGCGGCGGCGCGATCGATCAGCGCGCGCCGCGCCGCCGCGCGATCGGAACGCGCGAGACGTTCGTTGAGCGCGAAAGCGGCCGCGGCGACGAGCACCACGGCGATCATCGGGGCGATCGTCTCGCCGCGGCGCCAGGCGACGATCAGCAGGGCAGCGAGGACCGCGGCGAGGACGCCGGCGATCATCAGCGTCGCCGGCGCGTTCAGCAATGTGGCGGTCCCGCCGTCGTCCATTACACTCCTACCGGATCGTTGCGCCGGAGATCTTCACCACGTCGGCCCATTTTTCGATGTCTTTCCGGAGGAAGGCCGCGAATTCCTCGGGCGTCTTGACCATCGGTATGGCGCCCTGCTTGAGCCAGATCTCCCTCACCTCCGGCCGCTGGATGGTCCGGTTGATCGCCTGATTGAGGAAGTCCACGACTTCCTTGGGCGTACCCTTCGGCGCCATCACGCCGAGCCAGATCGTGGCCTCGTAGCCCTTGACGGTTTCTCCCACCGTCGGCAGGTCCGGCGTCAGGTCCGAACGTTTCTCGCCGGTCGTCGCGAGCGCCTTCACCTTGCCGGCCTTGGCGAGCGGCAGCATGGTGGTGATGGCATCGAACATCATCTGCACATTGCCCGACAGCACGCTGTTGCGCGCGTCGCCCGAGGCCTTGTGCGGTACGTGGACGATATCGACATGCGCCATCGCTTTGAACAGCTCGCCCGCCATGTGGTAGGGCGTGCCGGGACCGGACGAGGCATAGTTCAACTCGCCGGGATGTGCCTTCGCATAAGCGACGAACTCGCCGACCGTATTCGCCTTCACCGAGGGATGCACGACCATCAGCAGGTCGGAATAGTTCACGGTCGCGACCGGCACGAAGTCGCGCATGAGCTGGTAGGGCTTCTTGGGAATGAGCGACTCGTTCGTCGTGTGCGTGTTCGACATCACCAGCAGCGTGTAGCCGTCGGGCGCCGATTGGGCGACGGCCTCGGTGCCGATGAGCGAGCCGCCTCCCGGCCGATCTTCGACGACGAAGGATTGCCCCGTCTGCTCGGAAAGATATTTGGCGAGCACGCGCGCATAGACGTCGGCGGGTCCGCCGGCCCCGAAGGGCACCACGAATTTGACCACGCGGCTCGGATAGGTCTCGGACCATACCGGCGGCGCGCAAGCAAAGACGATCAGCAGGACAAATATTCGCTGAATAGTGCGCATCGGACGCAATCCTCCGTGGAGACTGTTCTTAAACCTCGGTCGCCCCGGATTATTCCTCTCGGTGCCGGATCGGCCGCGTCGGGTCAAGGCCGAGACCGCGTCACGGGCACGGAGGAGGCAGGATGCGACCATTCGCGCGACGGGTCGCAACGACGGCAGGCGCGCCGACGCGCGCTTCAGGCTTTCTCGAGTTGGCTTTCCTTGGCAACCCGCTCGAAAGCCTCGCCGGCGCTCTTGATCCGATAGAGATAATCGTCGCCTTCCGAGGGAAGCAGTCTGACCACGGTATAGCTGCCGCTCGCGGCCGCGCGACCGAAACTCGGCGAATTGAAATAGACGGTCTCGCCGACGCGGTACTTGTGTGCGCGCGCGGGAAGAACGCGGGCCGCCGCGGGCTGCGTGGGCGCGCTCGGCGTACGCATCATGGGGGTGGTGACCGCCTCGGCACCGTCGCGCAACGCCACGGTTTTCTCGCCGCGCACGGTCTTTGCCGCCTTCTTGGCGGCGACGCGCAGGCTCTTGCCCGGCTTCTTCGCCGATTTTCCTTCGCCACGGCGGCCTGTCTTCGCCGCATGCGCGGCGGGCTTGGTCGACTGTCTGGTCATGGATCAAATATACCATTTAATCGCGCCGAAGGGCGAGGTTTTTCTGGAAAGAACGTAAATAGGATCAAAGACTTAGAGTTCAGCCCCCGGCCGGGGAACCCGCCGCCGGTCGGCCGTCCGCGCCCGGGAACCTCCTTCCCCGCCCCGCGTTGCCAGCGCGGAGGGACGGACGATCGGCATGCGTATCCTGCTCGGCATGGTTCTGGGCGCGCTGCTCACGGTGGGCGCCGCCTATGTCTACGACAATCATGCTGCCATGACCGCGCCGGCCCCATCGGCGGTCGGCGAGGCGGGTCGGCGGCCCTTGGTGAATTGGGACGTGGTGAGCCGGAAATGGCGGCGGCTCGCCGACCGCGCGCGCAGCGAGTGGCACCGCTTGTGACCAGCGGCTGAATGCCATCCGGATATTCCGGATATTTTGAGACTCTCAGGGTCGGACGGTTGGATCCTGCCCAAAGCGCGCGCCGTTCATGCGCGCGGCGCCGCTTCGCGGTGGCTGACGCGCAGCGCATCGGCGATCGCGCGACGGTCCAGCCGCGTTCCGTCGTCGCCTTCGATCAGCAGCGGCGTGCGCCCGTCATGCTCGAGGCGGCGCGCCCACGACAAAGCGTCATCGAGCGCGGAAAATTCCTTGAACAGCATTCGACTCTTGGCGAAGGCCGCGACGTCCTCCGACCCTTTCGGTCCGCTGTAGACCCGGTAGCGCATGGCGAACCTCGCTCGGCACGGAATGGCTTCCATTGTCAGCAATTTCCATTGTCAACAATCATGCTCCCCGGCGGGTTCCATGGCTTGGCGGTGCGATCCGGCGTGGTATCGTCGCGGCGCCGGGCGAGAGGACATGCGGGCGGTCTATTATGAAGAGAACGGCGCGGCACGCGCCGTATTGCGGCTCGGGGAGGTCGAAACTCCGGTTCCCGGCCCAGGCGAAGTGCGGGTGCGGCTCGCCGCGTCGGGCGTCAATCCGTCCGACGTCAAGTCGCGGCAGGGCATCACGCGCAGGATTGCCTGGCCGCGTGTCATTCCCCACAGCGACGGGGCCGGCGTCATCGATGCCGTCGGCGACGGCGTCGCGGCGCGCCGCATCGGCGAACGGGTGTGGGTCTGGAACGGACAATGGAAGCGCCCTTTCGGTACCGCCGCGGAGTATATCTGCCTGCCGGCGGCGCAGGCGGTGGCGCTGCCGGATACGGTCAGCTTCGAGCAGGGCGCCTGCCTCGGCATCCCGGCAATGACCGCCTCCCACGCGGTCGCGCTCGCCGCGGCGAAGGGCAAGATGCTTTTCGTTTCCGGCGGGGCCGGCTCGGTCAGCCAATACGTCATCCAGTTCGCCAAGCTTGCCGGCGCGACGGTGATCACCACCATCTCCTCGGAGGAAAAGGCGCGCGTCGCGCGGGAAGCCGGCGCGGACCACTGCATCGACTACAAACGCGAGGATGTGGGCGCGCGCGTGATGGAGATCACCGCCGGCCGCGGCGTGGATGCGGTGATCGAGATGGATCTCGGCGCCAATGCCAGGCTGCTCCCGGGCCTGTTGCGGCCCAAGGGACGCGTCATCGTCTACGGTACGACGCCGGAAGCGGTGCTGCCCGCCGCGTTCTGCCTCGTCAATTCGATTTGCCTGCAGTTCTTTCTGGTCTACGAACTCGAGGCGGCCGAACGCGAGGCCGCCCTCGCCACCATCAACGCCGCGCTTGCGCGGGGCATGCTGATCAACCGTGTGGCGCAGCCGACCTACACGCTTGCCGAAACCGCCGCCGCCCACGAGGCGGTCGAGCGCGGTACCATCGGCAACGTCATTGTCACGCCCTAGGCATGGGCGCGCCGTCGCATCGCCTCGGCTGGCATGT
The DNA here is from genome assembly GCA_019689975.1 of Pseudolabrys sp. Taxonomy (GTDB): domain Bacteria; phylum Pseudomonadota; class Alphaproteobacteria; order Rhizobiales; family Xanthobacteraceae; genus Pseudolabrys. Next base: position 1,483 of record JADGGK010000076.1, on the reverse strand, counting down.
CGCGCCGCTGCAGTTCCTGGTCACGCCGTGGCGGACGATCCATGCGATCCGTCTGCCGCGGCCTGCCGTCGGCGCGGCAATCCCGGCACGCGCGCTGCCCGATCCCGATGCTCGACCAGGTCGCGTTCACGGCCTTGCGATGTTGCGACCGGTATTGCTGCCGACAGGATCGCGCGCGGCCTCGACCTGTTCGGCCTCTTCTGGCCGTCGCATCCCTCGTGTCGTGTCTTGCGTTTCTCGCGCTCCCGTTTTTCCTCGCCGTCGGGCCCGCGACATGCCTCGCCTCTCGCTGCCGTGGACGACGACATCCCCATCGTCACTCGCGACCGCGCGTCGGGCGCCGAGACGGCGGCAGTGACCGCGCGGGTCCGGCGGCGACAAAAGCCCGGGTCACCCTCGGGCTCACCCTCGTCCTTCGCCAGCGATGGCGACGACACGAGCGGCTGGTATCGCCGCCGCCGGCCGAGCGTCCATATGGACGACGCTCAGAACTTCTCCACCCACGGACGCAATGCCACTTCCCAGCTCCATGCGCTGCGCGGCTGCTGCAGGACGTGCAGATAGGTCTGCGCGATCGCGTCTGGGTCGAGGAGCGAATCCGGCCGGTCCGGCGGCTCGGTCCGCCGCGCGCTCCTGATGCCGCCGTCGATGACGAAATGGGCGACATGGATCCCGAGCGGCGCGAGCTCGCGCGCCATGCTCTCGGCGAGACCGCGCAACGCGAACTTGCCCATGGCGAAGGCCGCCGACTGCGCGTAACCCTTGACGCTCGCCGAGGCGCCCGTGAACAGGATGGCGCCGCGGCCCCGCGGCAGCATGCGGCGTGCTGCTGCCTGCGCGACGAGAAAGGCGCCGAAGGCCGAAACCTCGATCGCCCTGGCAACGTCGCGCGGATCGAGGTCGACGAGCGGCCCCCGTACCCGATAGCTCGCATTGTAGAGGACAACGTCGGGTGCCGGAACGATGGCGGCGAACAATTCTTCCACCTGCGCGCGATCGGTGGCGTCACACCGATGCACGCTCGCCTTGGTCTGCCGTGCCAGCGCGGCGAGCCCTTCGGTGGAACGGGCGGCAAGCGCGATCTGCATGCCGGCCGCGGCGAAGGCGCGCGCGACCGAGGCCGAAAGACCCGCGCCCGCGCCGACGATGAGGGCCGAGGTGTAGCGTTCCGCCATCGTTTCTCCGCGCTTGATGCCGACCGGCGGCGATCCTATGTCAAACGCCGGAGCAGGGATATGGCGCGTTTCCTCATTATCCTCGGTCTTGCGTTGGTCGCCGCCGGCCTCCTCTGGCCCTATCTGACCAGGCTCGGCATCGGTCACCTGCCCGGCGACATCGTGGTCACGCGCGGCAATTTCACCTTCTATTTCCCGGTGGTGACCTCGATCGTCCTCAGCATCGTCCTGTCCGCTCTGCTGTGGCTGGCCGGACGATAGCGCGAATGCGGGCATTGGACATCGGGCGCGCGGGGACCTGGATTGCT
>JADGGK010000192.1 GCA_019689975.1 Pseudolabrys sp. | reverse complement strand
CGCTGCTCGACGGCAGCGACCGCACCTTCTCCGAGCTCAAGAGGGAGCGGCGCGCGGCATGAAGCAGAGCCGCCTCATGTCGCTGGTCGAGTCGGTCACCAATGTCGTGGTCGGCTACGTGCTTGCGCTCGTCACCCAAGTTGTCGTGTTCCCGCTCTTCGGGATCACGGCGTCTCTCTCCGAGCACCTGGCAATCGGGGCGGCTTTCACCGGCGTGTCCATCCTGCGGTCCTACGCGTTGCGCCGTCTGTTCGAGACATGGCGTGTTCGGCGCGACTGGGCCGTTCCTGTCGGCCACCCGTACAATGAAACAAGCGAGATTGGCCGATTATAACAATCTTATTTCCGCGTAATCGCTTGGCTGTGGTGCCGCGCAGCGCCTGTATGACGCCATCAACGATGGAGTCTGCCATGTGCAAGCGCCGCCAAGCCCCTTCCGCCCTTGACGCCTTCATCGCCCGCAAGGCCGAGATCGATGAAATCCTCGCCCGGCTCGCCGAGCTGAGCGACGAGCACTTCAATGTACATCCCGACGAAATCCACTGGGGCCATGTCGGCAACCTCGAATACTACGCCTCGCTGCTGCGCCGGGTGAGCGACGCCGCCTTCAAGGAAGGGGAACACGCCGAGTGATCGCGAGCACTCCCGCCTCAGCCCCGCGTCGCGCGGTGCGACCGGGGCTCGGGGCAGTAGAAGGGCCGCGATGGTCGCTGCCCGTCTACGCAAGGAGCCTCATCATGGCACTCTCCGATACGCAGCTCGTCGTGCTTTCGGCCGCCTGCCAGCGGCCGTACGCCAACGTCTATCCGCTTCCTCTCAAGCTTCCGGGCGGTGCCGCCGCCAAGGTGCTCGCGAGCCTCCTCAAGAAGGGTCTGATCGAGGAGGTTGAGGCCAAGCGCGAGGACACCGTCTGGCGCGAGCACCGAACGCGCGGGCACCTTACGTTGCGCGCAACGAAGGCTGCTTTCGAGGCGCTCGGCATTGTCGAGGCAAGCGAGCCTGGTGCGGCGGATGCGGGCGGCGAAGGAGGCGACGATCTGGTCCGATCGACGGCACGCAAGACCGAGAGCTTCGATGCGAATGACGCCGCGGGCGCTGCTGTTGCACGAGAGGAGGCCCTCAAAGCCAGCGCCTCCGACGACCTGGTTGAGGAGACCGAGGCGAGTGCCAAAGCGGCAACGCCAGAGGGAACGGAAGAAACCAAAGACGGGGCGCGTGCCCCGCGCCGCGTGCGCGCCGATAGCAAGCAGGCCAAGCTGATCGCGATGCTCGAACGCCCCGAGGGCGCGACCATCGCGGAGATCGCCAAGGCCTTCGCTTGGCAGCCGCACACGGTGCGCGGGGCGATTGCCGGCGCGCTCAAGAGGAAGCTCGGCCTCAACGTTGCGTCGGAAAAAGATAACGTCCGCGGACGGGTCTACCGCATTATCGAATGAGCGAAGCCCTCACTCATGACCAGGATTGAAGCAAGTCGCCGCCCGCAAGGTCGGCGACTTTGCGCGTGGTCGATCCAGCGACAAATGCCATGCAGGGAATGAGCGAGCGGCAATATGCGGCCCATGCCGGCATCTCGCGCGGCGCCGTGCAGAAGGCGCGTGCCGCGGGAAGGCTCGTCCTGTTCCCCGATGGCTCGATTGACGCCCAGGCGTCCGACCTTCGGCGCGCTGCTACGACGGACCCGAGCAAACAGCGCCAACAGGCTGGCAAACCCGCGCGGCTCAAGCCGGTGTCGGAAGCAGCGGTCGGCGCGGTGCGCGAGACGCTGAAGGAGCAGGGGCTGCCTGCGGGCGGCAATGTCACCTTCGTGCAGGCGCGCACGGCGCATGAGATCGCCAAGGCGCATCTGGCGCGCCTCAAGCTGCAGGAGCGCCGCGGCGCGCTCATCGACCGGGCGCG
>JADGGK010000001.1 GCA_019689975.1 Pseudolabrys sp. | reverse complement strand
GCCGCCGCGCCAGCGCTGCCAATGACAGCCGTCAAACCGGGAGACGTGGACCGCTTCGTCGCCCGGCCCGATCCGGCGCGGCCGATCGTGCTCGTCTATGGTCCCGACTCCGGGCTGGTACGCGAGCGTGTCGATCAATTGGTGCGCGCGAGCGTCGACGATCCCGCCGATCCCTTCGCGCTGGCGCGCATCGACGGCGACGATCTTTCCGACAATCCGGCACGGCTGGTCGAAGAAGCCCATACGGTGCCCTTGTTCGGCGGTCGCCGCGCGGTTCTCGTCAAGGCCGGCGGCCGCAACATTGCCGCTGCCGTCGAGAAGGTGGTCGCACAGCCCTCGCCGGAGTGTCGCGTCATCATCGAGGCCGGCGACCTGCGACGCAACGCTCCGCTGCGCGTCGTTTGCGAGAAGGCCGAGGCCGCCGCGGCGCTACCCTGCTATCCCGACGGCGTGCGTGACCTCGAGCGGCTCATCGACGAGGAAATGCGCGCCGCAGGGCTGACGATTGCCGACGAGGCGCGCCTGTTGCTCGTCGACCGACTCGGCGGCGACCGGCTCGCCTCGCGTAACGAGGTCCGCAAGCTCGCGCTCTATGCCCGTGGCAAGGCGTGCGTCGAGCGGGCCGACGTCGAGGCTGTGGTATCGGATGCGTCGAGCGCGGCGCTCGACGCGCTGCTCGACGCGGCCTTTGCCGGCAAGATCCGCGACGTGGAAAACGAGTTCGCGAAGACGCGAGCGAGCGGCGTCTCGGCGCCGGCCATCATCTCCGCGGCGATCCGTCACGTCGCAACTCTGCATCGGCTGTGCCTGGCCGTCGACGCGGGCGAGGCGCTCGACGTCGCGCTGCGCCGTGCCGTGCCGCCGGTTCATTTCATGCGCCGGCGCGACGTCGAGCATGCGCTGCGCAACCGCGACGCGAACGGTTTCGTCCGGGCCATGGAACGACTCGCCGACGCCGCTTTCGAGGCACGGCGCAACCCTGCCCTGGCCGAAACCATCGCGCAACGCGCGCTCCTCTCGATCGCGATGGGAGCGCGAGCTCGGGACACGGCATGACGCGGGGCCCTGCCGGACCGCGCGTCTGCAACTCGGCAACACCTCACAGATAGAGCTGATAGCCGTGCGCGATCCAACGATAGGTCGCGCCGAAGCGTTCGACATAGCCGATGCCGGGAAACGGCAGGTGATAGCCGACGACCGGCATTGCTTCGGTCGCGGCCATGTCGAGTATGCGCGCGCGAGTCGCCGCCGCCTTCTCCTTATCGTCGTCGACGTCGAGAGGGAGGTCGGGTCGCTGTACCGAGATGACGTAGTGGTTGCACGTGTCGGCCCAGTTCAACAGCCGCTTGCCCTGGCTTTCGATCATGAACGCGAGCATACCGGGCGAATGGCCGAAGGCGTCGACCGCCGTGATACCCGGCACCACGCTGTCCCCCGGCTTGATGAAGCTTGCGCGATCGGCAAGCGGCAGGCAGATTTTGACATAGAGCTCGCGATTGAACTTGCGCGCCTCGCGCACGTTCTCGCCCTTTTTCCAGAATTCGAAGTCGGCGGCGCCAAACACGACGCGCGCCTTGGGGAACACCGGCGCGCCGCCGCGCACCAGTCCGCCGATGTGATCGGGATGGCCGTGGGTGATCACGACGACGTCGACGTCTTCGGGCTTGTAGCCGGCTTCCGCCATGCGCGCGACGAGCTGCCCGGGCGGCAGGCGACCCTTGAGCGCGTCGTGCTCGGCGCTGAGCGTTCCGTTGCCGGTGTCGAACAGCACCAGCTCCTTCCCGGTGTTGACCAGAACCGGCGAGAACGGATGCTGGTAGCGGACGGGGTCGATGCGGTTCTGTCGCGCCAGCGCCGTGACCTCCTCGGCTCCCGTTTCGCCGCCGAAACTCGGCGTCAGCCCGTCACGGATCACCTTGCTGTCCATGATGGGGACGATTTCGAAACCGCCGAGCCTGTAGCGGAAAATGGGCGGCTGCAGCTCGCCGTGCATTGGAGCGGGCACTGTTTGTCCTCCCTCGAGTTTGCCGGCCGCTGGCATAGCAGGCGACCACGGACGCGATAAAGGGGGTCCCTCTTGTCGCCGCGGTTTGGGGGACACATGGTTGGCTAATGCGGATTGCGATGCTATTGACCGGTCATTACCAGCGCCGCGGCGCAATCCAAAGTCGACTAGGCTGGCGCCTCGAGTGCTGCGTTGCCCCTGCGGGACCCATCGCCATGACGGCGCCGCTTCAATTCGATCCGAACCTGCCCTAGCGTTGGGGACTGCCAGGATCCGCGCTCATGGCCGAGACCGCGATCGCCGCCCCCGCAACCGCCGCGCCGACGCCGCTGCGGCCGCTTTATTTGCTCGCGGCGCTGGCCGCATTTGCGGCGATGACCGCGGCGATCCTCGGCGACAGTCTTTGGTTTCTTAATTGGGTCCATGTCATGGCCGGTGCGTTGTGGACCGGCATCGACCTGTTCATGGGTTTCGTGATCGGCCCCGTACTGCGCCGCGTCTCGCTCGAGACCCGGCGCGCGATGATCGCCGGAATCATCCCGCGCACCTTGGTGCTGATGCCGACCCTCTCGGCGATAACTTCGACTTCCGGCTGGTTTCTCGCGGTGCGACTCGGATTCATGGAGCTCGACTATCCGCAATTCTGGTGGGTGATCGCTGCGCTTGCCATCGTTACCGTCCTCACGGTCCAGGGTCTGGGTTACCTGCTGCCGACCAATCTCCGGCTCTATTTCGAGATCCAGAAATCCTCACCCGACCACGCCAAGCTCGGCCGCTGGATGCGCACCTATGTGCGCGTGGTCGCGGTGCAGGGAACGATGCAAGTGGCGATCATCGTCGTAATGGCGCGGTTCGCGACCGGATTGTGAATACGCCTCGTTGAAACGCCGATTACTTCCTGTCGACGAGGCTCATGACCGACGACTCGACTTCGACCGGCCCTGCCGTCCAGCCGTCGCCCGGCAGGGGCGTGATCGTGATGTTCCGGACCAGCCCTTCCTCAAGCGTCGGATCGAAATAGCGCATGCTGCGCTCGCTGAGATCGATCACGCGCCCGGGCCTGAGCGGACCGACGTCATTGATCCTCACAATGAGCTTCTTGGTGCCGGCTTCGATCAACGCATAGGCCGGGCGGTAATTCCTGCCGTAGCGGACGCCGCCAAACGCCGCACGCAGGTTCGTCCGGATCGCGGCGGTCCACCCCGCCGGGTCATAAGGCTCGCCGGATGCGGTGCGCAGCGCGTCGGCATCCGCGCTCTCGCGATAGGGATTGTACATGGATGCAACTCCGTCGATGCCCCATGCCGGCAGCGTGACCAATTGCTGGATGCGCTGCCACGGGGTGTAGGCGGACGGTCGCGAGAGGGCAAAACGCGATTCCTCGCAAGAGGACAAGGCTTCGCCGTCATTTGAAGACTTGTCGGTCGACCGCATCAACGGCGCCTCGATCGCTTCGTCGCTGTGCGACCCGTCGAGAGGGCCGAGGAATGGTTCGGGCAAATCAGCGGCCGCCGAAGTGCTCGGCAGATGCTTCAAAGCCTGTCCCAGCGGCGGCGATGCCATGGGCGCATGCAGAGATGTGGCCGGGAGCGCGCCCGGATAAGCGTGAGCAACACCGTGGCCGCCTTGCGTCGCCGCCGCTGCGACTATCGCCGTACACAAAAAAACAACGGCACGCGGTCCTTGGCACATGGACAACGCGCCGTTTCCTCGCACCGGAGTGCGTGGAGACAAAGCCCCCCTGGCCATGCCATGCCTTCTGGCAGTATGTTTTCTTGAAAAAATTGTAGGCGCATGGTTTTAAATTCTGCGTAAGTGCGCGCGCGGAAAATTCGCTCGATTTTCTGGGAAATTGGCAATGCTTTGTTCGGAATAACGACGAGAGGCAAGGCCGATCGAATTGGGCCGGCTCGAATTTGAGGATCAAATCCGTTTTTCGCCGTGCGCGGCGTGCGATCGATGCCGCGACTCGATCATTGGGCGCAAGCAAGTTGCCGGGAAATTCGTTGTGACCGTCAATATAGCCGAATCGTGGCGGACACGTTGTTTAGTTTCTCAGTAACCTTTTTCGGATTTCGGTGCGATTGATCCTTCGGCGCGGGCGCCTTGCGGGCGCGGCGAGGCGATCGGGAATCGTCCGTCGTCGCGGGACCGAGCAAGGCGACGGCCAAACAACCCATCTTGATCATGACGGCGCCCCTGCAATTCGATCAGATCCCGCGCTGAAGATGTTCCGCATCAAGCCGGTTCGCGACAAAAGCGATCAACGCTTGCATCTTCGCCGGGAGCGCGCGTTTGCGGGCGGCGATACCGCGTGAAGGGGCACCGGCGACGGTTCAAGACGCGTCAGGGTCAATCCAAGGGCACCGCGATCCGCGAGGGAACGTCGCCGCCAAAGCCGCGCGTGCCCGACGCCAGGCCCACGCCAAGGTTTCATTCGCGCGGCGCCGCCGTCTCGATATCTGGGGTCGCGCGTCGGATCGTCGTCGACGATCCCGCCCGCACCGCGCGCGGCGCGCCTTGACGACACGACGGCGAATTCCGGCGCGCCGGCATGGACAATCAACCTCTTTCCAGCCTCCTCACCACTTCGTCGAGCTGGTCGAGGTCGGTGTATTTGATGTGGACGGTGCCGCGCTCCCCGCGGTGATCGATCGTGACCTTCAAACCCAAGGCATCGGCGAGCCGCCGCTCCAGTGCACGCGTGTTCGCATCCCTGTCGGCCGCGACGCTCTTTTTCCCGGTGTGCTGGAGGGTCGTGTCCGCCGCCTGCTCGTGGGCGGCGCGCAGCCACTCTTCGAGCTGCCGCACGCTGAAGCCTTCGTCGATCGCCATGTGCGCGAGCCGCAACGCATCGGGGTGGCCGACGAGCAGCCGCGCGTGGCCGGCGGAAAGCTTGCCGTCGCGCACCAACTCCTTCACCGGCTCGGGCAGCTTCAGCAACCGCAGCGAATTGGCGATATGCGGCCGACTCTTGCCGACGATCCGCGCCACCTCGTCCTGCGAATAGCCGTGCTCGTCGATGAGCGCGAGATAGCCGGTTGCCTCCTCGATCGGATTGAGATCGGTACGCTGCACATTCTCGATGATGGCGAACTCGAGCGCCTGCTTGTCGGTCGCCTCGACCACGGTGATCGGCACCTCGTGCAGGCCTGCCCGCTGCGCCGCGCGCCAGCGCCGTTCGCCGGCGACGATTTCATAACCGTCGCGACCCGGAACGCTGCGCACCACGATCGGCTGGATGATGCCGCGCTCGCGGATCGACGCGGCAAGTTCTTCGATCTCGGATTCGGTGAAATTTCGGCGCGGATTGCGCGGGTTGCGCGTGAGACTCTCGATCGGGGCGCGGCGCGGCCGGCGCGCGTCGCCGCTCGGTGCGCCCTCCTCGCCGACCTCGCCGATCAGCGCCGCAAGCCCGCGCCCCAAACGCTTCTCCGCCATCATCGCCGCTCCCGAACCTTCCACGCGCGCCTCGTCATTCCACTACCGTTTCGCTCCCGTCCGTCATTGCCATGCCGTTGGCGCGTCCCTCTCCGAGGTGCCATGGCACGGCCGCTGCCTGTCCGACATCGAGCGTTCCTTTGTCTCGTGCCGCCGGCGCCGCGCGCCGTCGCACGAGGGACATCTACCCTGCCTTCAGCGCGCGTTCGCGCTGGATGATCTCCGTCGCGAGTCGCAGGTAAGCCTGGCTGCCGACGCATTTGAGATCGTAGACAAGCACCGGCTTGCCGTATGACGGCGCTTCGGAGATGCGTACGTTGCGCGGGATGATCGTATCGTAGACCTGCGGTCCCATGAACTCGCGCACGTCGGCCACGACCTGGCTCGAAAGGTTGTTGCGCGCGTCGTACATCGTGAGCACGATGCCGTGAATCGACAGCGCGGGATTGAGCGTCGTCTTGACCTGCTCGACCGTCTTGAGCAGCTGCGACAAGCCTTCGAGGGCGAAGAATTCGCATTGTAGCGGCACCAGGATCGAATCGGCTGCCGCCATGGCATTGATGGTGAGCAGGTTGAGCGAGGGCGGGCAGTCGACCAGCACGTAGCCGATGTCGAAGGCGCGCTCGCCTGAATTGAGCGCGGCAAGCGCGCCGCGCAGACGGAAGGCACGGTCGCGTTCGCGGCCGAACTCGAGCTCGAAGCCGGTGAGATCGAGCGTGGCCGGCGCGATGAGGAGACGCGGCACCGCGGTCGGCTGGATTGCTTGGCGCAAAGCGGCGGCGCCGCTGAGCACGTCGTAGGTGGAGGTGCGGCGCGCCTTGCGGTCGATGCCGAGACCGGTGGAGGCATTGCCCTGCGGATCAAGGTCGACGATGAGCACATGTTCGCCGATGGCGGCGAGCGCCGTGCCGAGATTGATGGCGGTCGTGGTCTTGCCGACGCCGCCCTTCTGATTGGCGATCGCCAGGACGCGCGGGCGCGGGGAAGGCTCGATCCGGTTCGGCTTGCCGAAAGGGACGACCTGAGCATCCGGTGCGGATGTGTCGCTCATGGGTTCATACCTTCGTCTGCTGTTGCCTGTGTTCGTCCGCTATTTGCTGCCGTTGCTATTTGCCATCTCCTGCCCGGCGATGACGCCGCCTGCCCCGCTGGCGCGACGAACGACGCCCCTCTCAGCTCGGACTTTTTCCCGGCGCGGCAGCGCCTGCGGGCAGGACACGCCGCTGTTTCGGCTCGACCCGGCGCACGTACACGATGCGTCCGGAGGGGTTGGTCTTACTCGTCACGAGGTCGGCCGTGATAGTCCAATATTTAGTAGCTTCGGTCAATTCTGTCTCTACATCTTGACCCTTTGGAAATAGGCCCACTGCGCCGCGGGAAATCAACGGAAAGGCTTGATCCAACAGGGTTTTCAGGGGGGCAAGAGCGCGGGCGGTCACCGCGTCGACCGGGCCGCGCCATGTGTCCCCAAAATTCTCCGCCCTGATCATGTGAATCCGCGCCGGCAGTCCGAGCGTGCGCACCGCCTCGCGCAGGAATGCCGCCTTTCTGGCATTGCTTTCGACCAGATGCACCATCGTTGCGCGCTCATCGGCCAATGCACAAGCGACGGGTATGCCGGGAAAGCCGCCGCCCGAGCCGAAATCGACCCAGATCCGTGCCGCGGGCGCGAGCGGCACGAGCTGCAGCGAGTCGGCGACGTGGCGCGTCCACAGATGTGGGAGCGTTGATGCCGCAACCAAGGGAACCGTTCGCTGCCACTGCAGGAGCAGAGCGACGAAGCGGTCAAGCCGAGCTTGCGTCGCCGGCGGCACGGGGGTGAGCGCAAGCGCATGCGCGCGGTCGGTCGGCAGTGGCGGTTCGTGCCGGCTCACGCGACATTTGCCGCGGGTTTCCTGCCGCGGCGAACATGCACGGCGAGCAGCGTCAGCGCCGCTGGCGTGATGCCGTCGATACGACCCGCCTGCCCGAGCGTACGCGGACGCTGCAGGCTCAGCTTCTGCCTGACCTCGTTTGATAGGCCCGGCAACGACGCGTAGTCGAGATCGTCGGGCAGGACGAGGCTTTCGTCGCGGCGGAAGGCGGCGATGTCGGCGGCCTGCCGCGACAGATAGACGTGGTACTTGGCGTCGATCTCAAGCTGCTCGGCAATCACGGGATCGAGGGCGGCGAAGCGCGGCCAGATGCGCGCAAGATCGGCGAGCGACACGTTCGGATAGGACAGGATCTCGAAGGCGCTGCGCCGTTGCCCGTCCCGGCCGAGCGTCAGACCGTGCCGCTCGGCCTCGCGCGCGGTGAGAAATACGGATGTCGCGTAGGCGCGCGCGTCGTTCAATGCCGCCTTCTTGCGCTCGTGGAAACGTGCGCGCACGGGCCCCACGCAACCGATGGCAATGCCTTTGTCGGTAAGGCGCTGATCGGCATTATCGGCGCGCAGCGTCAACCGGTATTCCGCGCGCGAGGTGAACATGCGATAGGGCTCGGTGACGCCGCGCGTCACGAGATCATCGATCAGCACGCCGAGATAGGCTTCGGCGCGATCGAAGACGATCTCGCGCCCGCTGCCGGCCCGCGCCGCGGCATTGAGGCCGGCGACGAGCCCCTGTGCCGCCGCCTCCTCGTAACCGGTGGTCCCGTTGATCTGCCCGGCGAGAAACAGCCTGCGGACGCGCTTGCTCTCGAGGGTCGGCTTGAGCTCGCGCGGGTCGACATGGTCGTATTCGATCGCATAGCCGGGGCGGATGACCTGCGCGCGCTCCAGGCCGCGGATGGTGGCCACGAGCGCATGTTGCACCTCTTCCGGCAGCGATGTCGAAATGCCGTTCGGATAGACCGTGTGGTCGCCCAGTCCCTCCGGTTCCAGGAAGATCTGGTGACCGTCGCGTTCGCCGAACTTGACGATCTTGTCTTCGATCGAGGGACAATAGCGCGGGCCGCGACTGGCGATTTGCCCCGAATACATTGGCGAACGATGCACGTTGTCGCGAATGATCCTGTGCGTTGCCGCGTTGGTGCGCGTAATCCCGCAGCTTACCTGAGGATTGTCGATGCGCGCGGTCAAAACGGAGAATGGCGCGGGCGGGTCGTCGCCCGGCTGCTGTTCGACCGCGCCCCAATCGATGGTGCGGCCGTCGAGACGCGGCGGCGTGCCGGTCTTGAGGCGGCCGAGCGCGAAACCGAGCCGTTCAAGCGTGCGCGACAGACCGGTTGCCGGCGCTTCGCCGACGCGGCCGGCGGGAATCTTTTTCTCGCCGACGTGAATGAGCCCGCGCAGAAACGTGCCGGTGGTCAGCACGACCGCGCCGCACGGGAAATGGCGGCCGTCGACCATCTTCACGCCCGCGACGCCATCGCCGTCTAACGCCAAATCATCCGCCTCGCCCTCGATCAGCGCGAGGTTGGCGATGGCACGGAGTTCTTCCTGCATCGCCGCGGCATAGAGTTTGCGATCGGCCTGGGCCCGAGGCCCTCTCACGGCGGGTCCTTTGCGGCGATTGAGGACACGAAACTGGATGCCGCCGCGGTCGGCGACCCGACCCATCAACCCGTCGAGCGCATCGATCTCGCGCACCAGATGGCCCTTGCCGAGACCTCCGATGGCCGGATTGCAGGACATCGCGCCGATGGTCGAAATTCGATGGGTGATCAGCGCCGTCGCGGCACCCATCCGCGCGGCGGCGGCGGCCGCCTCGCAGCCTGCATGGCCACCTCCGATCACGACGACATCGAAATGCTTGGTCATGAATTTCTCGTCCGTTGCTTTTAGCCGAGGCTTAGAAAGGGCGTCAAAATCGAATTGATCACCAAATGCCGATGTTTCACGTGAAACATCGGCCGCAACATGCCGAGCGTCGAATCATCCAAAAGCTTGTTCAGCTGCAAAAGCCGCCGACGTCGATGCGTCAAGTGCCGTAAAAGCGGTAAAATCGGCAAAAAAGTGATCCAAGACATGCCGCGCCCGCGCGAAGGCGCCGGGCGCTGGCACGTGATGAACCAGATGTGCGACCTCACTTGCCGATACAGAAGTCGCGGAAAATCACGTCGAGCACCTCCTCGACATCCACCCGCCCCGTAAGCCGACCCAGCGCCCGCGCCGCTTGGCGCAGTTCCTCGGCGAGCAGATCCTCGGCCAATGGCCGGGTACAGGCACGCCGCAAGGCAGCCGCCGCTTCCTCAAGCGCGTGTCGATGCCGCGCCCGCGAAATCAAGGCTGATTCGGCGCCCGCCAGGACACGTTCAGCCTCCTGTGCCAGCAGGGCCAAAATCTCGTCTATGCCCTCTCCCGTAATTGCAGAAATATTGAACTGATATTTCAAAACATAGTTTTCTTGTTCATTTTTAATCGGAGGCCATTTAATGCGCGGTACATCCCCGAATCGCGTAAAATCGAGTTCTAATTCACTACTATTCTCATGCCGTTCATATTTCTTTTCCCGTCTTGCACCGCGATCAGTGCGGCCGGATTTGTCATCGCCATTCGGCCCGGCCTCGCCGCGGAGAGCACCCTTCACGGCATTGTCCTCGACCTCCGCCTCCCTGCCGGATACCCGCTTTGGCGCCGGCGCCGTCCCGGCCTCGATTTCGGTCTCGCGCCGCCCCAGTGCGTCATCGTCGCTCGGCAGGACCGGTCCGCTCGATCCTGGAGGCGCCAATGCCGGTCGCGGCGGGCGCGCTGCGTCGCCCGCCTCGCTCCCCGGAAGGGATCCTTCATGATCCGCCGGCATCCGGCCTGCTCGGCCGGATGATCCCGCCGCATCCCGCGTCACGAGTCCGTCGCCACCTGCGGGCGCCGCGGCAGACATCGGCGTTCCTGCCGATGCCGGTTGTCCCTTCCACTCGCGGCCGCCGGACGTCGAACCGGCACCGCCGCCATCGATTGCGGGCACCCGTCCCGGTTTCAGCGTCCCGGGGGGCAACAGATCGATTTTGTTGCGCACCATCCAGATCGCCGGCGAACCGCCCGCGGCGGACTGGGAACCGGCGCCGGCAAGGAGTTCGTCGATCGCGTGCGCTCCCGCTTCGAGGAACGTTGCAGTCTCGCGACCAGCCTGCGGCGACGAATCGCCTAGCGCGGAGCGTCCGCGAACCGGCCGCGTACCGGCCTCATCCCCCGAAGCAGGCAGGTCCGCGGCCCGCAGGCGCGACGGACCGCCGGCCAAACCCGCGTCGACAGCAAGCCGAGCCTCTTCGCGCGCGTCCACGACCCACAGCACCACGTCCGCCGCGGCCGCGCGGGCGCGGGCCCTGCGCACGCCCTCCATTTCCACCGGATCGCCAGTGGCGCGGATCCCGGCGGTATCGAGCAAGGTTACCGGCCATCCATCGAGGTCGAGATGCACCTCGATCACATCGCGCGTCGTGCCGGCATGGGGAGAGACGATTGCCGCCTCGCGCCGGGCGATGCGGTTGAGCAGACTCGACTTGCCGGCATTGGGGGGGCCCGCGATCGCCACCGTAAGCCCCTCGCGCAACCGTTCCCCGCGCGAGGGTTCGGCAAGCACGGCGGCGATTTCGTCACCAAGCCGCCGTACCAGTGCAAGCGCCGGCTCAATCAGATCCTTCGGCACGTCGGCTTCGTCGGCAAAATCGATGCCAGCTTCGACCAGCGCCAGCGCCTCGATAAGCGTGCGCCGCCATTCCTCCGCGCGCCGACCGAGCGCACCGGTGAGCTGTCGCAATGCCTGCCGTCGCTGCCCCTCCGTCTCCGCCATCACGAGATCGGCGAGGCCTTCGACCGCAGTAAGATCGAGCTTGCCGTTCTCGAAAGCACGGCGCGCGAATTCGCCCGCCGCAGCCGGACGCAGACCCGCGATCTTGCCAAGCGCTCCGAGGGTGGCAGCGATCACGGCCCGGCCGCCGTGGATCTGCAGTTCTGCCACGTCCTCCCCGGTCTCGCTCGCCGGACCCGGGAACCACAGCGCCAGCGCCTGGTCGATGGCCTCGCCCGATTGCGGATCGCGCACGCGCACCAATGCCGCCTGGCGCGGCGCCGGAAGCTTCCCGGTCAATGCCCGCAGCGCAGTTCCAGCGTGCGGACCGGATATCCGCACCACCGCGACCGCCGCCGGCGGACGACCCGAAGAGAGGGCAAAAATGGTGTCAGGGACGGACTCCGTCATCGTTGCGGCAGGCAAGCCCCATCGCGCGACCGGGTCAAGCACCGAAACCGCCTGCCGCCGTCGCGGTGCTTGACGCCGCGCGGCCAGCGCATTGACGCCGAGTGCGGCCGCTTCCGGGGCGCCTGACGCCGCGTGCAAATCATTCCCCGCAGCCGAGCGCGAGATCAACCGGCGCGGTGCGCCGTTTGTGCCGCCAGGGCCGCCACGATGCTCGCCGCCGACAGCGCGGCAAATCCGTAAAGCGCCGCCACGTAGCTTCCCGTCGCGTCGCGCACGGCGGCGGCTATCAGCGGACCGCTTGCCTGCGCCAGCACCTGTGCGGGAAGCGCGATGCCGCGAATCGCGCCGTAATTGGCGCGTCCGAAATAATCCGCCCAGGCCACCGGTATCAGCGTCAGCACGCCGCCGATGCCGAACCCGAACAGGGAGGCTGCAAGATAGCCGTCGGCAGCGGTGGCAATCCGCGACATCAGCAGCGTGCCGGCGGCAAGCAGGGTCCCGGTGAGCGCGAGCGGGATCGCCATCGGCAGCCGGCGCGGAATCAATCCGCAAATCACGGTCGACGCGCCAGACATCAGCGAGAACACGCTGACGATCATCGCCGCCGTGGAGGCATCGAGCCCGCGTTCGATGAGATGCGGCGCCTGGTGCAGGCTTACGCCCGCCTGCACCGGATAGACGAGAACGGTATAGAGCACCAGCAGCCAGAAGGCCGGCGAGCGTAGGGCCTCCGCGCGCGAGAAGCGGGCCTCGGCAACGTCGCGGGAGGTGTCCGCGGCCTCGCCGGCGCGGCGCGCGCGGTCGGGTGCAAGCCCGATGTCTTCAGGCCGGCGCACAAGGAACAGCCAGGACGGCACAAAACCGATCAGCAGCGTTACCGCGCCGAGGGCGAGCCAGCCCGCGCGCCAGCCGGCGTGCATTATCGTGAATTGCGCGAGCAGCGGCATGGCCGCAAGCCCCGCCATCTGGGCCAGCGTCGCGATCGAGGACGCGCGCGCACGCCGCGCCACGAACCAGTTGTTCAGCGCGGCATAGATGCCGAGATCGAAGGGACCGGCCCAATTCATGCGCGCGATGCAGAACAGCAGATAGAACACAAACAGCGATGGCGTGAGCGCCAAGAGCAGCAACGCCGCACCGTTGACCAGGACGGCGGCGCAGAGAACGAGCCGCGAGCCGCGCCGGTCGATCAGCGGCCCGATCAGCGGCGAAACCAGCGCCGCCAGCAGCCCGCCGAGCGACACCGCGCCCGAGAGCGCGGTGCGCGTCCAGCCGAAATCGCGCGTGAGCGGATCGACGAAGATCGACAGCGTCGCCACCGCCGATCCCTGCCGCGCGAAGCCGACGCAACAGAGGCAGGCGAGAACGATCCACCCATAGTAGAAAGGAAGGCGCGCGCCGAGCCCGCCCGGCATTGCGCGTCGCGGCAGACGAGCGTTCAACCCGATCGGCATGCGACGAAACCAGGGCATAGGCATAGCAGACGGAGGATGCAGCAAGACTGCAAGGGGATCATCCTCGTAGATTCTCCGCGCGCCGCCGGCCAAGGATCTGCCGGCAAGTCCGGCGCATGCCTGCGCCCGCGGCGACGTCGCGGACACAGACGCCGAACGAGACGGGGCGCGGGCGCAGACGCCTGGTCAGTTGAGCCGTGCCCGGCCTGCGCCCGCATGACCCGACCGCCAGGACAGGCAGGATACGGCAGCGGGCCGCGCGATGGCGCCGCCTCCGCGGCCCGGGCGCGTCTCGATCCGCGTGCCGGCGGCGAAGCCGGTCACTCGACCGTACACCACGCAGGCTGCGCACGATAAGATCGCTCACGCCATTGACCCCCAATCAGGAAGCCCGTCATGATCGCCACACCGCGCCTGATCGCCCTTCTGCTCGTCCCCTTCCTCGCCTGCAGCGGGGCCGCCGCCGCGGATGATCTCGCGCGCGCCTATCGCATCATTGCCGCCAAACGCTTCGTCGATCTCACGCAGGCCTTCGGCCCCGAAACGCCGGTATGGTCGGGTTTCGGTCAGGCCCGGTTCCGACCGGCGGCCGATCCGAAAACCGGCCGCCCCTATTCCATCAAGGATGACGGTTTCCGCGCCACCTTCTACGAAATGGTCGGTCAATACGGCACGCATGTCGATCCGCCGGCCCATTTTGCCGAGGACGGCATCACCATGGATCGGATCCCGCTCAAACAAATGATCCTGCCGCTGATCGTGCTCGATGCCACGCCCTATCTCGCCAAGGATCCGAACCACGCGTTCTCGCTCGCCGATCTCAAAGCGTGGGAGAAAAAGCACGGGCGCGTGCCGCGCGGCAGCTTCGTGGCGCTGCGCACCGACATGTCCAAGGATTGGGACAGGAATCCCGAGCGCTTCAAACGCCAGCCCTTTCCCGCCTGGGCTTTCGAGACGATCAAGTTTCTCTACGAGCAGCGCGGCGTGGTGGCCACCGGCCACGAATCGATGGACACCGACACTACTGACAAGATGGAATCGGAAACCTACATTCTTCGACACGGCCATTACCAGATCGAGGTGATGGCCAACCTGGATAAGGTTCCGCCGAAAGGCGCGCTGATCGTCGTGACCTGGCCGAAGGTGCGGAACGGCCTGGGCTTCCCGGCGCGAGCCTTTGCGATCCTTCCTTGAGTCGCCGCCGGGGGTAGGAGTTGGGAAATGTCCGAATGTCTGCACTGCGACATCGTCGACTTGGTGCGCGAGCGCATGGAGCGCGATACCGAGCTCACGATCGCCGAAGCCGCCGCCAAGATCGCCGAAAGCCTGGTCGACGTTATCCTGCTCGCTTCCGAGGATGAGCACGCCAAGCTGATGGCAGATGCGCTGGGCTTCTTCGGGCAAGTGTTTCTCGAGAAGACGGGAGCCGTCGCGCCCGATCCGTCCACCGCGCGTCATTAGCGCATGATCCGGGAAGGTGGTGACCGGTTTTGGAACAACCTCATGCCGCCGGCGAAGTTGTCTCGCCCGCGCGGCCATTCGAGCCCGGGGCGTCTGACGGGCAAAACCCGCCGCGGGCGGATCGCGCCCGGGCGAGCTAGCTACACCGGGTCGCCGTTGACCTCACGCGCGTGAGTTTCCCCTCGAAAGGCGTCGCATGACCTCCGTCAAAACCTCCCACACCAACCGGCTCGCCTCCGCCACGTCGCCCTATTTGCTTCAGCACGCGCACAATCCCGTGGATTGGTGGCCGTGGGGGCCGGAGGCGCTTGCCGAAGCCCGCGACAAGAACAAACCGATCCTGCTGTCCATCGGCTATGCCGCCTGCCACTGGTGCCACGTCATGGCGCACGAATCGTTCGAGGACGAGGCCACCGCGGCGGTGATGAATGAACTGTTCGTCAACATCAAGGTCGATCGCGAGGAGCGGCCCGACATCGACCAGATCTACATGAACGCGCTGCATCTTTTGGGCGAGCAGGGCGGCTGGCCTCTGACCATGTTCCTGACGCCCAGCGGCGAGCCGGTCTGGGGCGGCACCTATTTCCCGAAACAGGCGCGCTTCGGTCGCCCCGCCTTCCTCGACGTGCTGCGCGAAGTGGCGCGGCTGTTCCGCGAGGAACCCGACAAGATCGAGAAGAATCGCGCGGCGCTGCTTGCGCGGCTCACGGAGAAGGCGCGGCCGCAGGGCAAAGTGACGGTCGGCGTCGACGAGCTCGACGCGGCGGCGAGACAGGTCGGCAATATGTTCGACGTCGTCCACGGCGGACTGCGGGGCGCGCCCAAATTCCCGCAACCCGTGCTGCTCGAATTCCTCTGGCGCGCGGGGCTGCGCACCGGCGATCGGCGCTTCTTCGAAACGGTCGAGCACACCCTCACCCACATGTGCGAAGGGGGAATCTACGACCATCTCGGCGGCGGCTTCTCCCGCTACTCGGTCGACGAGCGCTGGCTGGTGCCGCATTTCGAGAAGATGCTTTACGACAATGCGCTGCTCCTCGAACTCCTCGCGCTCGCCCACGCGCGCAGCGGTGAAAAGCTGTTCGCCGAGCGGGCGCGCGAGACGGTGGGCTGGCTTGCGCGGGAAATGACCACCGCCGAGGGCGCCTTCGCCGCCTCGCTCGACGCCGATTCGGAAGGCGAGGAGGGCCGCTTCTACCTTTGGTCGCTCGCCGAAATCGAGGCCGCGCTGGGGCCCGATGCCGCCGATTTTGCGCTGCAATATGACGTGACCGCGGAGGGCAATTTCGAGGGTCGCAATATCCTCAATCGACTCAAAGGCTTACCGCGCAAAACCGGGGTCGCCGGCGCCTCCTTGGCCGCGCGCGAGGAAACCGCGGCGCGACTTGCCATGTTGCGCGGTAAGTTATTGGAAATACGCAATAAACGCGTCCGGCCCGGTCGCGACGACAAGATCTTGGCGGATTGGAACGGCTTGATGATTGCGGCGCTCGTTCATGCCGGCACTCTCCTCGACGAGCCCGCCTGGGTCGCCATGGCGCAACGCGCCTTCGACTTCGTCGCCGCGGCCATGACTCGCGGCGACCGCCTCGGCCACTCATGGCGCTCCGGCCAACTGGTGTTTCCCGGCCTCGCATCCGATTTCGCGTCCATGATCCGGGCCGCGCTGGCGCTCCACGAGGCCACCGGCGCGCGCGCCTTTCTCGAACAGGCTCTTGCCTGGCAGCGCGCGCTTGATGCGCATTATGCCGATCCGGAAACCGGCACCTACTATCTGACCGCCGACGACGCGAGCGACCTGTTGTTACGTCCGCATTCGACCGCCGACGATGCCACGCCCAACGCCAATGCGCTGTCCGCGCAGAACCTCATCCGACTTGCGGCGCTGAGCGGCGACAACGCCTTCCGCGACAAAGCCGACCGTTTGATCGACGCCATCCTGGCCGCCAATGCGCGCAACCTGTTCGGCCATGTGGCGCTTCTCAACGCGCTCGACCTCAGGCTGCGCGGCGCCGAGATCGTGGTGACGGGAGAGGGCGCGGCGGCGCAAGCGCTGATCGAGGCGGCGCGGCGGCTGCCGTTCCTTGCGCGCATCGTGCTGCGCGCGCCGTCGCCGAACGCGCTGCCGGTCTCGCATCCGGCGCGCGACAAGATCGCCGCGTCCGCCGCCGCCGCATTTGTCTGCGTCGGCGAGCGTTGCTCGCTGCCGGTCACGGAGCCAAACGCCGTCGCGACCGCCGTCGAGTCGCTGCGAAGCGCGAGCGGATTCCGGTCGGATTGAATTGTCATCATCATCGCGCCCATCAACCTGTTCGTCGAACCGGTGATCGGCGAGCAGATCCTGGACGTTCCGGGATTTCCCTTGGCAGGCCGGCGCTGCGCCGATCCAAGTGTCGCGGAAATCGGCGCCGAACGGCTTGCCCGCGGCGACGGTCACGCCGTGCCGCGGATGCCGAAGGACCTGGAGTACGGCCGCAACGCCGGCGCGCGATCCGGCAGTAGGCCGCGGACGCGACCAGATCTGCCCGCCTCCGCGGACCCGATCTCGTCCGATGCCGCGTCATCAGGCGATGATCCGAGGCCGCAGGCTTAAAATCTTGCGCAGCGCCGACGGACGGCACAGCTCGCGCCAGCGGTCCGCGCCATCAGCACGAGCCTCACGTATTCATACTCTCGAAGAACTCGGCGTTGTTCTTGGTATTGCGCAGCTTGTCGAGCAGAAAGTCGATGGCGTCCATGGTGCCCATCGGATTGAGGATGCGACGCAGGACGTAAATCTTCTTGAGCGTGGCCGGATCGGTAAGCAGCTCTTCCTTGCGCGTACCGGAGCGGGTGATGTCAATGGCGGGGAATGTACGCTTGTCGGCCACCTTGCGGTCGAGAATGATTTCCGAATTGCCGGTGCCCTTGAACTCCTCGAAGATCACTTCGTCCATGCGGCTGCCGGTGTCGATCAGTGCGGTGGCGATGATGGTGAGCGAGCCGCCTTCCTCGATGTTGCGGGCGGCGCCGAAGAAACGCTTGGGTCGCTGCAGCGCATTGGCGTCCACGCCGCCGGTGAGCACCTTGCCGGAGGAGGGGACGACGGTGTTGTAGGCGCGGCCGAGCCGAGTGATCGAATCGAGCAGGATCACCACGTCGCGGCCGTGCTCAACGAGACGCTTGGCTTTCTCGATCACCATCTCGGCGACCTGCACATGGCGCGCCGCCGGCTCGTCGAAGGTCGAAGAGATGACCTCGCCTTTCACCGAGCGCTGCATGTCGGTGACTTCCTCCGGCCGCTCGTCGATGAGCAGCACGATAAGGTAGCACTCGGGATGGTTGTGCGTGATCGAGTGCGCAATGTTCTGCAGCAGCACGGTCTTGCCGGTCCGCGGCGGGGAGACGATCAGCGCGCGCTGGCCCTTACCGATCGGGGCCACGATATCGATCACGCGCGCCGACAGGTCCTTCTTGGTCGGATCCTCGTATTCCATCTTCAGCCGCTCGTCCGGATAGAGCGGCGTGAGATTGTCGAAATTGATCTTGTGGCGCGTCTTTTCCGGATCTTCGAAATTGATGGTATTGACCTTGAGCAGCGCGAAATAGCGCTCGCCTTCCTTGGGCGAGCGGATATGGCCCTCGACCGTGTCGCCGGTGCGCAGACCGAAGCGCCGGATTTGGCTCGGGCTGACATAGATGTCGTCGGGGCCGGAAAGATAGTTGGATTCCGGGGAACGGAGGAAACCGAAGCCGTCCGGCAGCACCTCGACCACGCCTTCGCCGATGATGTCGATTTCCTGCGTGGCGAGCTGCTTCAGGATCGCGAACATCAGCTCCTGCTTGCGCATGGTCGAGGCGTTCTCGACCTGGTGCTCCTCAGCAAAGGAAAGGAGCTCGGCTGGAGTTTTGGCCTTGAGGTCTTGGAGTTTCATTTCCCGCATGGTGGGAAGCCCAGTCCTGTGGAAAGACACCGGCGGCGCATTCGCAAGCTATGGGAAAGGAACGGAACGCCGGTTGAATAAGACAGCTAGATCGCAGGTCCAGATCGAAGGGGCGCTTTGGGAAGACATCCCGGGGCCCGATGCTGCGACCGGCCCGAACGCTAGGGAGCCGGAACGCGACGCACATCCGCATGCGTTCGGTGGGATTGACCGAAACATAAGCGGCGCGGCCTTTTTGCGCAAGAGGCGCGGCGCAAAAGAGCCCAAGCGACCCGCCGGGGCGGCTAGAACGGCTTGAGCACCGCCAGAAGCACCACGGCGATCAACAGAATCGTCGGTATCTCATTGGCAATACGATAGAATTTTGCCGAACGCCGGTTGCGGTCGAAGGCGAAGTCGCGCGCCCAATGGCTGTAGAGACCGTGCAGCACCGACATGGCGATTACCAGCACGAGTTTGACCATGAACCAACCGGAGGCGAACCAACGTCCCCACAGGACGAGCGCAATGCCGAAAATCCAGGTCGCGGCCATGGCCGGTCCCATGATGATGTTCAGCAAGCGCTGCTCCATCACCTTGAACGTCTCCGACTGTTCGGAGCCCGGTTTGCTCTCGGCATGGTAGACGAACAGCCGCGGCAGATAGAGCATGCCCGCCATCCAGGCGATGACGGCAATGACGTGCAGGGCTTTGAGCAGCAGATAAAGCATCGCCGAAATCTCGCCGCCCGCCGTATTGAACGGCAGCAATGCGGGGAAGGGAGCTGCCGCCAATTCGGCCTTAGGTTTTATCCGTGGTCAACCGATATGGCGCATGCGGCGTTCGCTCCGCCACCGGTCGGCGACGCGCATCCGCGCAAGAAGCTGCGGATCACCCTGGCGCGGCCGCCGCGTCATCCCCTGACGCGTTTCAGCATCCTTTCGACATGTGCGATCGGCGTCTCCGGCAAAATGCCGTGGCCGAGATTGACAATGAGCGGACCCTGTGCGAGCCGCGCGAGTAGATCGTCGACGTCGCGATCGAGCGCCTCGCCACCGGCCACCAATACCCGCGGATCGACATTGCCCTGCACCGGCACGAGCGGCTGGACCTGGTGGCGGGCGAAATCCCGGTCGATCTCGCTGTCGAGGCTGACCGCATCGACGCCGGTCTCCCGCACATAGCGCGGAAGGTTCCTTCCCGCGCCGCGCGGAAAACCGATCACCTTCGCCCGCGGACACCGCCGGCGTAGCGCCGCGACCAGACGGCGTGTCGGTGCAATGCACCAGCGCTCAAACTCGGCGCCTGACAGCGATCCCGCCCACGTGTCGAAGATCTGGACCACCTCGACGCCGGCCTGCAACTGGCCGGCAAGATATTCAACCGATACATCGACGAGACAATCGACGAGATGCTGGAATGCCCGCGGCTCGCGCGCCGCAACGGCCCTTGGCAGGGCCTGATCGGTCGAACCTTGTCCGGCCACCATATAGGTGGCGACCGTCCAGGGCGCGCCGCAAAAGCCGATAAATGTCGTGTGTGGACCGAGTACCGCCTTGACCCGTTGCACCGTTTCATAAACGCGCTCGAACACGCTCACATCCGCATGAGCCGACACCGAGGCCAGCGCCGCCGCATCGGTCAGCGGCGCAAGGCGCGGACCCTCGCCTTCGGTAAAACGCAGGCTTCGGCCCATCGCCAGGGGCACGATGAGGATATCGGAGAACAAGATCGCCGCATCGAAACCGAAGCGGCGCACCGGTTGCAGGGTCGCCTCCGCCGCAAGTTCCGGCGTCAGACAGAGATCGAGGAACCCTCCCGCCTTCTCGCGCAAGGCGCGGTATTCGGGCAGGTAGCGCCCCGCCTGCCGCATCAACCAGACCGGCGGCACCGACACGCGCCTGCCGTCGAGCACGCGCAGCATCGGTTTTGCTCCCGCTCCATTTGTCGTCACGTCCGCATCCTTCAAGAACTCCAATTAAGAATCTCTGTGGTGTTTGTTGAGACGTTGATTGGACTCATGTCTCGGCCCGCACAGGCTGTCTACCGGCAATGGCAACCCGATATACATTTGAACAGACCGCACAGAGACCGGCATCCACAGTCTCCCGGCCGCCAGCGCGCAGGACGGCGGGCTTTTCCACCCGGATCCCAGGGCCGTCGTCCACACCACCGCATTCCCCGATGCGCGACCGCCGACCCGTTTTCCCCCCGGCAAGCCATGTGGACACGGTGTGCGTCCCGCGCCGCGGATCCCTTGCGCCGCGGGCCTAGCCGTGGCCTTCTCCCGTGCCATCCACAGGCCTTCCGACCGCCGTCCCATGGGTCATACCGGCTTTTTCCATCTCCATCTGGTGTCGGACGCCACCGGCGAGACGCTCATTACCGTGGCGCGCGCCGCCGCCGCGCAATATGCCGACGTATCGCCGGTCGAGCATCTTTATCCGATGGTGCGCTCGAAGAAGCAGCTTGATCGCGTGTTGGCCGAGATTGCCGAGTCGCCGGGCATCGTGCTCTACACGCTGCTGGAAGAGGATCTCATCCAGATTCTCGAGGAAAAATGCCGCGAGCTGGGCCTGCCATGCATGTCCGTGCTCGGCCCGATTCTGCGGCTGTTCCAGTCCTATCTCGGCACCGAGACCATCCACCGCGCCGGCGCGCAGCATGTGCTCAATGCGGAGTATTTCCAGCGCATCGAAGCGCTCAATTTCGCCATGATGCATGACGACGGGCAGCATGTGGAAGGTCTGGAGGAAGCCGACGTCGTGCTCGTCGGCGTTTCGCGCACGTCCAAGACGCCGACCTCGATCTATCTCGCCAACCGCGGCGTGAAGGCCGGCAACGTGCCGCTGGTGCCGGGCGTACCGCTGGCGCCGCAGGTCGAACAGCTCACCCGCCCGCTGGTGGTCGGGCTTTATGCCAGCCCGGAACGCATCGTGCAGATCCGCGAGAACCGTTTGCTCGGACTGAAGGCGCACCGCGACGACGACCAATACATCGACAAGGCGGCCGTCGCGGAAGAGATCGCATTCTCGCGCCGGCTGTGCGCCAAACACAATTGGCCGGTCATCGACGTGACGCGTCGTTCGATCGAGGAAACCGCCGCGGCGATCATGCGCCTTCTGGCCGAGCGTCGCCGCGCGCCGGCGACATAGCCGGCGTCGTTCGCGGTTGCAGACGAAGGGAAAGCGCATGGCGCTGTGGATTGCCGACAACCCGCTGGTCCTCGCCTCGCGCAGCCATGTGCGCGGCAGGATTCTCGCCGCCGCCGGATTGCGCTTCGAGATCCGTCCCGCGGAGCTCGACGAGCGGGCGCTCGAGGCGCAGTACGGTCCGGCCGACGCCGCGGCGATCGCGCGCCGGCTTGCCTGCGCCAAGGCGGTCGCGGTCGCGGCCAGCATGCCGGGCCGGCTGGTGCTCGGCGCCGACCAGACACTGACGCGCGGCGACCGGCGCTTCTCGAAACCCGCCGATCGGTCCGCCGCCGCCGAACAGCTGCGCGCGTTGCGCGGCCGCACCCATGAGCTGCATTCCGCGCTCGCGCTCGCGCGCGATGCCGAGGTGCTGTTCACGCATGTCGGCACCGCGCGGCTGACCATGCGCGGCTTTTCCGATCAGTTTCTCGAGGCCTATCTCGACATGGTCGGCGAGGCGGCCTTGGCCAGCGTCGGCGGCTACCAGCTCGAGGGTATCGGAATTCACCTCTTCGAACGCGTCGAAGGCGACTATTTCACCATTCTCGGCTTGCCGCTGTTGCCGCTGCTGGCCTATCTGCGCCAAACGGGTTTCATGGCGGGCTGACATGTTCATACTCGGCCTGACCGGATCGCTCGGCATGGGAAAATCGACCACGGCGCGGTTCTTCGCCGAGGAGGGAATTCCGGTACATGACGCGGATGCCGTGGTTCACCGGCTCTACGAAGGAGAGGCGGCGCCGTTGATCGAGGCGGCCTTTCCCGGTACCACCCGCGACGGCAAGGTCGACCGCGCAAGGCTGGCGGAACGCGTGCTCGTCGATCCGGCGGCGATCGAAAAGCTCGAATCGATCGTGCACCCCATGGTGGCCGCCGCGCGCGACCGCTTTCTCGCCGAGGCGGAGCGACAGGGCGCCGAAATCGTGGTGCTCGACGTCCCGTTGCTTTACGAGACCGGAGGCGATGCGCGGTGCGACGCCGTGGTGGTGGTGAGCGCGCCGGCGCAAACGCAGCGCGAACGCATCCTTGCACGGCCGGGTATGACCGAGGCCAAGCTTGCGGCCATGCTCGCCAAGCAGTTGCCCGACGCGGAAAAACGCGCGCGCGCCGATTTCATCGTGGATACCGGGCACGGCCTCGAAGCGGCGCGTCGGCAGGTGCGTGAAATCCTCGCGCGGGTGCGTATGATGGCGAGTCGGAAAGGCGCGCGCGGCGGCAAGTGACATCGGCGGCATGTCGTTCTTCCGCGCGAGTGCCGGCCATGCCCTTGCGGCATTGAATGGCCGGGCCGGCGGCCCGGGTGCGAAGGAGATTTGCTTCGATCATGCGCGAGATCGTGCTCGATACCGAAACCACCGGTCTTGATCCGGCCGCAGGCCACCGCCTGGTGGAGCTCGGTTGCATCGAGCTCGTCAACCGTATTCCGAGCGGGGCGACCTTCCATACCTATCTCAATCCCGAACGCGACGTGCCCCCCGAGGCTTTTGCGGTGCACGGCCTTTCCAGCGACTTCCTCCGCGACAAGCCGCGCTTTGCCGATATCGCCGACGCCTTCCTCGCCTTCATCGGCGAGGCCCCGCTGGTCATCCACAACGCGAGCTTCGATCATGGCTTTCTGTGCGCGGAACTCAAGCGCATCGACCGGCCGCCGATCGCGCCGGAACGGCTCGTCGATACGCTGGCGCTCGCGCGCCGCAAGCATTCGGCGGGGCCCTATAGCCTCGATGCGCTGTGCGCGCGCTACGGCATCGATGCCTCGCGCCGAACCAAGCATGGCGCGCTGTTGGACGCCGAAATCCTCGCGGAGGTCTATGTCGAACTGATCGGCGCGCGCCAGGCACAGCTCGGTCTCGCGGAGGCCATCGGTCGTTCCGACGCGCTTCGTCGCGACGCCACGGCCCTTCGTGCACGCCCCGTGGCGCTCGCACCGCGCCTTTCCGACGCGGAACGCGCCGCGCATGCCGCGTTCATATCCGGTCTCGGCGAGGAGGCGCTGTGGCTCCGCTATCGCGGCGACGACCGTTGATAGCCGGATCGCGAGGCTCAGGCCGTCGCCGTGCTCGCCGGCTGCATCTGCGCCATGCGCTGGCGATAGAGTGCCGCGAAATCCACCGGCTCCAGCATGAGCGGCGGAAAGCCGCCGTTGCGCACCATGCTGGCCACGATCTCGCGCGCGAAGGGAAACAACAAACGCGGACACTCGATGAGCACCACCGCATTCATCGCATCCGCCGGCACGTTCTGGATTCGGAACACCCCGGCATAAAGCAACTCGAAGCCGAAGAGCAGATTGCCCCCCGCTTCCGCCTTGCCCTCAAGCTTAAGCGCGACCTCGACATTGCCCTCGGAGAGCGGCTGCGCGTGCACGTTGATCTGAATGCCGATCTGCGGCTGCTGCTGGCCCATGCCCAGCGAACGCGGCGCGTTCGGATTCTCGAACGACAGGTCCTTGATGTATTGCGCAAGCACGTTGAGCTGAGGTTGCGCGGTTGCGGTCGTGGGTCCGCCGTTGGTTGTGGTCATGAGCACATCCTCCGCTGCGAGTCGCTCTGCGCCGTCCGGACCTGCACCGCACTCCCTTCCCAAGAGGGCTACGGACGCCCGCAGCGGCGATTGGACGCTTGCAACCCCTGTAGCCCCGCCCGCGGCCGCCGTCCTCGGCCCCCGGCGCGACGCGTCCCTCCGGAATGATCCCTGTCGATGTCGAACCGCCACCGCGGGAAAACGGGCGCCAAGCGGCGCGTGGCTACCACGCGACCCCGCCCGGGGCAAGGACGTGCCGGGATGGCCGGTGCGGTCCAGGTATCACGGTTCACGGTCGCGGCGCGGCAATTCCGCATTCGGAACCCGGCGCCATTGGTCCGGCGCGAGATCCACGACCGCGTCCTGTCTTTGGCCGCCGCGGCAAAACGCGGCACCCAACATCCCCCGCAGCGGGGCGAGCAGCAGCAGCAAGGCCAGGATGTCGGTAATAAAACCCGGAATTAACAACAGAAAGCCCGCAAGCGGCGCGAGGCTCCCGGTGTGACCGATATCCCAAGCAGTCGACCCTTGCGCGGTTGTCGTCATGCGAATGCGGGCGATGGTTCCGCTACCCGCATGGCGCAGCACCAGCGCGCCGCTCAGCGACCCCGCCAATAGCAGCACCGCCGCCCACGGCAGCCCGATGACGGCGGCGACGGCGACAAACACCGCCAATTCGGCAAATGGCAGCAGCAATAGGGCGTAAATGAGCCATTTTGCGACATTCATGAGCGTTTTTCTTGGATCGGCGGTTGTTGGCGTCGGAGTGCTAATCGTCTAATGTGGGCGAGCGAGCCGAAAATGCGCCGAAACCGGCACGAGGCCTATGGAACGGTGCGGTCACCGGCATACATAGTGATGGCGGGAGCCTCCGCCATCCCGGCCTCTCGCCGATCGAACGGTTGACGATCCGCCATAAGCCGCCGAGAGCATGCGCGACGTGTTCGACATCTATACCATCATCTTTCTGGCGCTGGCGGTGTTCATTTTCCTGCGTCTGCGCAGCGTGCTCGGCCAGCGTACCGGGCGCGAGCGGCCGCCCTACGATCCCTATTCGGCGCGCGAGTCGATCCGCCCGGGGTCGGAGAAAGTGGTGGCGCTGCCCAGCCCCGGTCCGGAAGGCGCGGTGCCGAAGACCGCTGCGGAGCCTTCGGTCGGCGGCGAACGCTGGAAGGACGTGGCCGAGCCGGGCTCGCCCGTCGCCGCCGGCCTGGATGCGATCGCGGCGGCCGATCCCGGTTTCGACGTCAAGCATTTTCTTGCCGGCGCGCGCACCGCCTATGAAATGATCGTCAATGCCTATGCCCAGGGCGATCGCCGAACGCTGCGCGATCTTCTCTCGCGCGAGGTCTTTGAAGGGTTTGACGCAGCAATCAACGCCCGTGAGCAGCGCGGCGAGACGGTGGAAAATCGGTTTGTTTCGATCGACAAGGCCGAAATCACCCACGCCGAGCTGCGCCAGCGTCTTGCGCAGGTGACGGTCCGCTTCGTCTCGCAGCTCATTTCCGTCACGCGCGACAAGAACGGCGCGATCGTCGATGGAAGTGCCGAGAAGGTCACCGAGGTCACCGACATATGGACGTTCGCTCGCGATGTCTCCGCGCGCGATCCGAACTGGAAACTGGTCGCGACCGAAGCCGGGCAATGAGTGCATGGCCTCACGCGGATTTCGCCGTGCGGCGCGTTTCGGCTTTGCGCTTTGTTTCATGACGACGGTGAGTCCCACGGCTGCTGCACCCGCGGAGGAGGCGGCACTTGCGGACGCAACGCTCGCGCCGGCGACTTTCGCGGCCTTGCCGGGTTGGGATGAGGATGATCAGGCAGCGGCATTCGCCGCCTTTCAAACCAGTTGTACGGCCATCCTGGGCGGAGGCAAGGCGGTTCGCGCCGCGCGCCCGATCACGGCGCAGCTTTTCCAGGTTTGTGAACGCGCGCTCGCGGCAGGTACGCTTGATACGGCGCAGGCGCGGCGTTTTTTTGAGCGCAATTTCGTGCCGATGCGCGTGACCCCAAAAGGGGAGCCCGGCGGATTCTTTACCGGATATTACGAAACCGAAATCGACGGCTCGCTGGTGCGCAGCGCCGACTACGACGTGCCGCTCTACCGGATGCCGCCCGATCTCGTCGACGCCGGAAACGGCAAATTCGTTCGCAGGGGCGGCGGCCCGTATTATGATCGTACCGAGATCGAGAACGGCGCACTTGCCGGCAAGGGACTGGAAATATGCTGGGTGAAGAGCCCCGTGGATGCGTTCTTTGCCCAGATCCAGGGTTCGACGCGCGTCAGGCTTGCGGACGGGACGATCATGCGCTTGAGTTACGCAGCCACCAACGGCATGCCCTACACGGCGGTCGGTCGGTTTCTCGTCGAGCGCGGAATCATCGCGCGCGAGGACATGAGCATGGACCGCATCCGCCAATGGATGGAAGCCAATCCGCGCGAGGCGGTCGAACTTAGGCGCAAGAACCGTTCATTCGTTTTCTTCCGGGAGGTCAAGCTTCCGCGCAACGCGTCGACGCTCGGCGCGCAGGGGGTACCGCTCACGCCGCTTCGCTCGCTTGCGGTCGACCGCACCATCCACGCCTACGGCACTCCGATATGGATTGACGCCGTGTTGCCGATCGCAAGCGAAAAACCCGACACCCCGTTTCGCCACCTCATGATCGCGCAGGATACCGGGACTGCCATCGTCGGGCCCGCACGCGCCGACATCTTTTTCGGGGCCGGCGAGGCGGTCGGTCATGTCGCCGGGCGCATCAAGCAATACGGCACGTTCGTGATCCTGGTGCCGCGACTCGCAAAGGGGAGCCACGGGCCGTGAGCGCACGCGATCCCCGCCGCCGCGTCCTCACCGAGGCCGAGCGCGTGTTGTGGTCGACGGTCACCGCGTCGATCACGCCGCTGCACAAGACGACGGACGCGCCGGAGGCGATGCGCACGGGAAGCACCGCGGGAGCGGCAGCCATGGTCCGTGCCGATGCCGTACCTTCGGCGGCCTCAAGCTCTTTGTTGCCACCGCTCGGCCGCCGTACGCGTTCCCGTATCGCGCGCGGCCGGTTGGCGATCGAAGCGCGGCTCGATCTGCACGGCCTTACCCAGAATCAAGCGCATGCATCCCTGCTACGGTTCCTGCGCGAGGCGAGCGACCGCGGCAACCGCCTGGTTTTGGTCATCACCGGCAAGGGGCGCCGCGCCTCGGCGGAGGGCAATGCGGGCGTGCTGCGGTATCAGCTTCCACGTTGGCTCGGTTTGCCGGAATTCCGCGCATTGGTTGTCGGTTTCGAACAGGCTCATGCCGCCCACGGCGGCGAAGGTGCGTTCTACGTCCAGGTGCGTCGCAGCCGCCGCAGGCATGAATCGCGCCCATGAGGCGCAAGGAGGCTCGCGCGTGATCCTCCGGTGTCTGGCGGGGAGGACCGCGACGGAATTTGCGGCATCACGACGAACCGCCAGTTCAACGATCGCGAACACCGGCGAGGGAGGTCACATGCCCCGCAAGCTCAAATCGCCAAACGAGGCCGAGCTCGACAAAGCGCGGCTTGAACGCCGGTTGGAGGAAGGGTTGGAGGAAACCTTCCCCGCGTCGGATCCGGTCGCGGTGACCGAACCCGCCCGCGAACGCGCCGGCCGCAAGAAGCCGCGCGAGGAAAAATAGCCGCGCTGGCGCAGGCGGTCGATCAAGCGGGCGAACCGCGTGACCGCCCTCCGGACGTCCCACGCCGCTCGCACACGAGTTCGGGGCCACGGCGCGTGGCGGTGCCACGCGGTCGGTGTTGTTCGGAACGAAGACGGTCGCGCGCGTCTCGAGCCGCGACTCAACTCGGGGAAACCGCCGCAGAGGCCCGTCGATCCGCCCCGCCAGGCACGCGGTCACAGCACGAAGCGGCTCAAATCCGCGTTCTTCGCCAGGTCGCCGATATGTCGTTGCACGTAGGCGGCGTCGATCCGCACGGTTTCGCCGCTCCTGTCGGGTGCGGAGAACGAAACCTCGTCGAGCACGCGTTCCATCACCGTCTGCAGTCGTCGCGCGCCGATATTTTCCACGCTCGCATTCACCGCCACGGCAATGTCGGCGAGCGCGTCGATCGCATCCTCGGTGAACTCGAGCGTGACACCCTCCGTCTGCATCAAGGCCACGTATTGCTTGATAAGCGAGGCTTCCGGCTCGGTCAGAATACGCCGGAAATCGTCTCGCGTCAGCGCCTTGAGCTCGACTCTGATCGGCAACCGGCCCTGAAGTTCGGGCAGGAGGTCGGACGGTTTTGAAATGTGAAACGCGCCCGACGCGATGAACAAGATGTGGTCGGTTTTTACCGGCCCATGCTTGGTGGCGACGGTCGTGCCCTCGATCAGCGGCAGCAGATCGCGCTGCACGCCCTCGCGCGACACATCGGCCCCGCGCAGGTTCTCGCGTCCGGCGATCTTGTCGATCTCGTCGAGAAAGACGATGCCGTTCTGTTCGACCGCGCGAATGGCTTCCTGCGTCAACTGCTCGTTGTCGAGCAGCTTGTCCGACTCCTCATTCACGAGGATGGGATGCGAGTCGCGCACCGTCACGCGCCGCGTCTTGGTGCGTCCTCCGCCGAGCTTGCCGAAAATATCGCCGAGATTGATGGCGCCGACCTGGGCACCCGGGATGCCGGGAATATCGAACAAAGGGACGCCGGACGTACCCTGCTGTACTTCGATTTCTATCTCCTTGTCATCGAGCTCGCCCGCGCGCAGCTTCTTGCGGAAGCTTTCGCGCGTGGCCGGACTTGCCCCCGGGCCCACGAGCGCGTCGAGCACGCGCTCTTCCGCCGCCTGTTCGGCCCGCGCTGCCACGTCCTTGCGTTTCTTTTCGCGTGTAAGCGTGATACCGATTTCGACGAGATCGCGCACGATCTGCTCGACGTCGCGCCCGACATAGCCGACTTCGGTGAACTTGGTCGCCTCGACCTTGAGGAAAGGCGCGCCGGCGAGCTTGGCGAGGCGACGCGAGATTTCTGTCTTGCCCACGCCCGTCGGACCGATCATGAGGATGTTCTTCGGCAGCACTTCCTCTCGCAGCTTCTCGTCGAGTTGCAGACGGCGCCAGCGGTTGCGCAAGGCGATGGCCACCGCGCGTTTGGCGTCGGCCTGGCCGACGATATAGCGATCGAGTTCGGAGACGATTTCGCGGGGGGAGAAGTCCGTCATGTGACCTCGCTTGCCGGATGCGTCGTGCCGCGGCTCCGGAAACATCACATCCAGTTTGCGGCGACCCTATCGGGCGACGCGACGGCTAGTGCCGCATCGCAAGCCCGAGATGCGCCGTCACGTTGCCAAGCTCTCGATCGTGACATTGCGGTTGGTGTAGACGCAGATGTCGGCGGCGATGTCGAGCGATTTGCGCACGATCGCCTCGGCCTCGAGCGGACCGTCGATCAGCGCGCGCGCGGCGGCGAGCGCATAGTTGCCCCCCGAGCCGATGCCGGCTATTCCGCCCTCCGGTTCGAGGACGTCGCCGGTGCCCGTCAAGACCAGCGATACGCTCTTGTCGGCGACGATCATCATCGCCTCGAGCCGACGCAAATAGCGGTCGGTGCGCCAATCCTTGGCAAGCTCGACGGCCGCGCGCAGCAATTGTCCGGGATACTGCTCGAGCTTGGTCTCGAGCCGCTCGAACAGCGTGAAGGCGTCGGCGGTGGCGCCGGCAAAGCCGCCGATCACGTCCCCTTTGCCGAGCCGACGCACTTTTCTGGCGTTCGCCTTGACGATGGTCTGGCCGATCGACACCTGGCCGTCGCCGCCGATGACGACGGTGCCGCCCTTGCGGACGGTCAGGATCGTGGTGCCGTGCCAGGAGGCGATTTCCGTCGATGACATGCAGAGCGGGTCCGAACGCGTCAGCACATGTAAGTATGTCGGGCGGTCGATGCAAATCGGTGGCGCGGCACGGTGGCGAATCCCGTCAAGCCCTGTTAAAAAAGCGCGAATTGGCTACGAACCTGTCCATGCGAAAGGCCGCCGTCAAGCGCACCACCAAGGAAACCGCCGTCGAGGTCGCGATTGATCTCGACGGAGCCGGCCGCGCGCGCGTCGCCACGGGCATCGGCTTCCTCGACCACATGCTCGACCTGCTCGCGCGGCATTCGCGCATCGACATCGCGGTCAAGGCCGAGGGCGACCTTCATATTGATCATCATCATACCACCGAGGACGTGGGCATCGCGCTCGGTCAGGCGGTCCGGCAGGCGCTCGGCGACATGAAGGGCATCACACGTTATGCCGACGTGCATGTCCCGATGGACGAGGCGCTTACCCGTGTCGCGCTGGACATATCCGGGCGTCCCTTTCTCGTGTTCAAGGCCGCCTTTACCCGCGACAAGGTGGGCAGTTTCGACACGGAATTGGTGCAGGAGTGGTTTCGCGCTTTCGCGACCAATGCCGGCATCACGCTGCATGTGGAGACGCTCTACGGGGCCAACGATCACCATATCGCCGAGTCGTGCTTCAAAGGCTTGGCGCGGGCCCTCGCCGTCGCGGTCGCCATCGACCCCCGTTACAAGGACGAGATCCCGTCGACCAAGGGCTCCTTGGGCGGATGATCGGCGCTGCGGCGTTCCGCAAGGAAGGGCCGGGCGGGGACATGCCGGGATGTCGGTGCCAATCCGTCGGCTCGCCCGGCGCTCGCAGGCGGGGCGGATTACGCCTGCGGGCGACGCAGCGAACAGGATTGAAGAGTGGCTGCCATGTCAACCTATACCGTTCACGCCCCCTCTGATGGACCCGCGAGCGCGGCGGATCCTGAGCGCTTCGTGTTCGTCCGCGACGGGTTTTATTTTTGGGCTTTCGCGTTGGCACCGCTCTGGTTGCTGGTACATCGCCAGTGGCTCGCCTTCGTCATCTACGCGGCGGTCATCGGCGCGCTCAACGCCACGCTGGCGCTGAGCGGGGCCTCGCCGGTCTGGCAGATAGGTGCCAGCCTGATCATCGGACTCGGCGTCGGTCTGGAGGCGGCGAGCATTCGGCGCTGGACCTTGGCGCGCAGGCGTTGGACCACCCTCGGTTTCGTCGTCGGCGAAGACCGTGAGACGGCGGAGCGCCGTTTCTTCACGCAATGGATCGAACGTCGTCGCGAGATGCCGCCTGCGTCGCTTGCGAACCGCCCGCCGCTGCGGCCTTCACCCGACATCATCGGCCTGTTTCCCGAGCCTGGAGGCGGGCCATGAGTGTCGCCATCGTCGACTATGGTTCGGGCAATCTGCATTCCGCCGCCAAAGCCTTCGAGCGCGCCGCGCGCGAGCGCGGACGCGACGAGCCTGTGCTCGTCACCAGCGATCCCGAAGATGTCGTGCGCGCCGATCGCATTGTTCTGCCGGGAGTCGGTGCCTTTGCGGACTGCCGGCGGGGGCTCGAGGGGATTGCCGGAATGATTGAGGCGCTCGACACGGCCGTGCGCCGGCAGGGCAAGCCTTTCCTCGGCATCTGCGTCGGCATGCAACTGATGGCCGAGCGCGGGCGCGAGTACCAGGTGACGCCCGGGCTTGGTTGGATCGCCGGCGAGGTCGACCGCATCGCGCCGGCCGACAAGCGGCTGAAAATTCCCCACATGGGTTGGAATACGCTCGACGTCTTGAGGCCGCATCCGCTGCTTGCCGGCCTGCCCCTCGGGCCGGACGGCCTGCACGCCTATTTCGTCCATTCGTTTGAACTGCGGCCCGTGTGTCGCGACGACCTGGTGGCGCAGACCGACTACGGCGGCCCGCTGACGGCCATCGTCGGTCGCGACAATATGGTCGGTACGCAGTTTCATCCGGAAAAGAGCCAGACGCTCGGGCTCAAGCTGATTGCGAATTTTCTGGGATGGAATCCGTGAGCGTTGAGAGGATGCCGGAGTATCCTTCGATCGCGTCGCCGCGAAGCGACGCAGGAGGCGGGTGGGCGGCGCACGCCGTCCGACGCCGCGCCGACCTTGCGCCGCGGGGGAAGGGTGAGCGATGATTCTTTTTCCGGCCATCGATCTCAAAGACGGCTTGGTCGTGCGGCTGGAGCAAGGCGACACGGCGCGGGCGACCGTCTTTCATCGCGATCCCGCCGCGCAGGCCCGCGTCTTCGCCCGGCAGGGATTCGAATATCTGCATGTCGTGGATCTCGACGGCGCGTTCGCCGGCAAGCCGAT
This sequence comes from Pseudolabrys sp., assembly GCA_019689975.1. Classification (GTDB taxonomy): domain Bacteria; phylum Pseudomonadota; class Alphaproteobacteria; order Rhizobiales; family Xanthobacteraceae; genus Pseudolabrys. The sequence goes on along the minus strand of JADGGK010000001.1, from coordinate 180,414 downwards.
GAATGCGGACGCGGTCGAACGCATTCTCACGAGCGTGGGCATCCCGGTGCAGCTCGGCGGCGGCATCCGCGATACGGCGACCGTGGAGGCATGGCTCGAAAAAGGCGTCGCGCGAGTGATCATCGGGACGGCGGCGGTGCGCGACCCGCCGTTCGTGAAGCAAGCGGCGCGCGATTTTCCGGGGCGCGTCGCGGTCGGTCTCGATGCCCGCGACGGCCGGGTGGCGGTGGACGGCTGGGCGGCAACGACCGAATTATCGGCGCTCGAACTTGCCAAGCGGTTCGAGGACGTCGGCGTCGCCGCGATCATCTATACCGACGTGGCGCGCGACGGCATGCTGACGGGGCTCAATCTCGATGCGACCATCGCGCTCGCCGAGGCCGTCACCATTCCGGTCATCGCCTCGGGCGGGCTTGCATCGATCGAGGATGTCAGGGCGCTGCTTGCTCCCCGGGCCAGAAGACTGGCGGGCGCCATCGCTGGCCGCGCGCTCTATGACGGGCGACTGGATGCCGCCGAGGCGCTGAGGCTCATTCGTGAATCGAGGACCACCGCCTGATGGTCAAGGTTCGTGTCATCCCCTGCCTTGATGTCAAGGAAGGTCGCGTGGTCAAAGGCGTCAACTTCGTCAACCTGCGCGATGCCGGCGATCCGGTCGAAGCGGCGATGGCCTACGATTCGGCCGGCGCCGACGAACTGTGTTTTCTCGACATTACCGCGAGCCATGAGAATCGCGACACGATCTATGACGTCGTGGCACGCACCGCCGAAGCCTGTTTCATGCCGCTGACGGTAGGCGGCGGCGTGCGCACCGTCGACGACATCCGTCGGCTGCTGTCCTGCGGCGCGGACAAGGTGTCGATCAATACCGCCGCGGTGGCGCGCCGCCAGCTCATCAGGGAGGCGGCTGAGAAATTCGGCGATCAGTGCATCGTGGTGGCGATCGACGCAAGGAAGGTTTCCGGATCGGGCGAGCCCGACCGCTGGGAAATATTCACGCACGGCGGACGCAGGGCGACGGGACTCGATGCGGTCGCCTATGCGCGGGAGGTGGTGGCGCTCGGTGCCGGCGAAATCCTGCTCACGTCCATGGATCGGGACGGAACCCGATCGGGCTACGACATCGCACTCACCCGCGCGGTGGCCGACGCGGTGACCGTGCCCGTGATCGCCTCGGGCGGCGTCGGGACGCTCGAGCATCTGGTCGAGGGCGTTCGTGACGGTCACGCCAGCGCGGTGCTCGCCGCCTCGATCTTCCACTTCGGGGAATATTCGGTGCGCGAGGCCAAGCTGCACATGGCGCGGGCCGGCCTGCCCGTGCGGCTCGATGCCTAGTCCCCGTGTGGCCGCAGCTGCATTTGCAGAAAAGCTTGCTCGCCTCACTTGTCCGCTGTGAGGAAAGCAAGAGGCGAAGCCGCCGTCGGTGGGAGGGCGGGGTCAGGCAAGGCCCGTGGCCGGCGCCGAAGGGGCGGCCGCAATGGCGGTCACGCATCATCGTGCTGCGATCCGCCGACCCGCCCGGGCCGGGCGGATCGCGTCCAAGGCGGCAATGACGCCTCCGCCGGGAGATGCTAAGACCCGCCATAAAGGACGCCGCCGATGCCCCGTTTCACTCTGGCCGTGCTGGAACGACGCCTCGCGCAACGCGCCAAAGCGAGCGCGGAGGAGTCCTACACCCGGGCGCTGCTCGACAAGGGCGTCGGCCATTGCGCCAAGAAGCTCAACGAGGAGGCGTTCGAGGCCGGCCTCGCCGCCGTGCAAGAAAGCAGGAGCCGGGTGATCGCCGAGAGCGCCGACCTTGTCTACCATCTCCTGGTTCTGCTCAAAGCGCGGGGCATCAAGCTTGCCGACGTCGAAGCCGAACTGGAAAAACGCACGCGACAGAGCGGCCACGCAGAAAAGGCCGCGCGACGGACGAAGTAATGGAGCAACGCACCGAAGAAGTTCTTTCGCCCTATCGGGTCTTCTCCCGCAAGGAGTGGGCGGCCTTGCGCGAGGATACGCCGATGACGTTGACGCCGGACGAGATCGTGCGGCTGCGTTCCCTACACGACCGGCTCGACATGGCCGAAGTCGAGGAGATCTATCTGCCGCTCTCGCGCCTGCTGTCGATGTATGTCGCGGCCACGCAGCGTCTATTCGTCGCCCAGAACCGGTTTCTCGGCACCATGGATGCCAAGATGCCCTATGTTATCGGCGTTGCGGGATCGGTCGCCGTCGGCAAGTCGACCACTGCGCGCGTCCTGCAAGCGTTGCTCGCGCGGTGGCCGAACGTCCCCAAAGTGGATCTCGTGACCACGGACGGTTTCCTCTATCCCAATGCCGTGCTGGAGCGTGAAGGCCTGATGGAAAAGAAAGGCTTTCCCGAAAGCTACGACCTGCCGGCGCTGCTGCGCTTCCTCACCGACGTGAAGGCGGGCCGCCGGCCGGCGCGGGCGCCGGTCTATTCCCACCTGATCTATGACGTTGTCCCGAACCAATGGATCGAGATCGACCGGCCGGACATCCTGATCGTCGAGGGCTTGAACGTGCTGCAGACCGGACGTCTGCCCAAGGACGGCAAGGCCATTCCGTTCGTCTCGGATTTCTTCGATTTCTCGGTCTATCTGGACGCCAGCGAAGAGCTGCTCAAGGCGTGGTATGTGGACCGGTTTCTCACGCTGCGAAGCACCGCCTTCCGCGATCCCAAATCCTATTTTCACCGCTACTCGAATCTGTCCGACGAAGAAGCGACGATGACGGCGGCCTCGATCTGGACGCGGATCAATCTCGTCAACCTGCACGAAAACATCTTGCCCACACGCCAGCGCGCCGATCTAATTCTGCGCAAGGGCGAGAGTCACCAGATCGAGGAGGTGTGGCTGCGGCGGCTTTGATGCCGGATGTTCGTGCCCGCATCCGGGCTTATGCCGCGCGGCGGTTCACGTCGAAGTGCTCGAGGTAGCGTTCGCTGATCACCGAAACCGGAAGCACGATCAGCACGTCGGTGGTGCCGAATTCGTAGTCGATCACCGCGCCGTCGCCGATGTAGGCACCGAGCCGCAAATAACCCTTGATGAGCGGCGGCAGGGTTCGCAGCACGGCTTTCGGATCGATTGATTCCTTCGATACGCGATTCATTTCAACATAGCGATCCGGCAAGGCGCGCGCGCGCCATTCTTCGGGAGCACGTGCGTAGTGGTGGAGGAAGGAGAGCGGCAGCGCGAGCTGGTTGGGATCAGTGCCCTCGAGGCTGGCGCAGCCGATCATCACGTCCAATCGATTCTGCAGCACATAGGCCCAGATGCCGTGCCAGAGCAGCTCGACCGTGCGTCGGTTGCGATAGGGAGCAAGCACGCAGGAGCGGCCGAGCTCGAGAAATTGCAGATCCGGATGACGCGCGATCAGGTCGCCGATGTCGAATTCGCCCGCGGTATAGAAACCGCCGTAGTCCTCGGCCAGCACCTGGCGCAGCAGCCGATAGGTGCCGACCACTGCCGGCCGTCCTGCCTGACCGGTGCGTGCGTCATGATCGAGCACCAGCAAGTGATCGCAGATTGCGTCATAGGCGTCGACGTCGCGCCGGGCGAACAGCCGGCCCGGATTGGGGATCGCCGAACCTTCTTGATAGAAAACCCGGTAGCGCAGTTTCTGCGCCTGACGCACCTCGGCCGCCGTTTGCGCCAGTCTCACCTCCAAGGAGCCCATGCGGCCGAGCGTTTGCGCGGGCCGATGCGCGCGCGCCGCCCAGGCCTGCAGCCCGCCATAGGCCTGCAACGAGGACAACAAGCCGGGCACGCCCGTAGCGGCCGGCGGATGGCGGAAACGTTGCAACAGACGTCGAGGTTGATGCGGATGTGCGCGACTGGCCATGACGGTCGTTTCCTTAAGGGGCACGGATCCGCGGAGGGCCGAACGATCGGATTCGGGGGTCGGCAGGCGGCCGCGGCAGTTCCCCTACACCACGGGCCGGATACCGAATTATGACAATGTGGCGCGCGAGGCTCAAGCCGCAAGCGTCGCCGTCGATGACCGGAGCGTTTGGCCGATGGCCTCTTCCAATCGCTGCCGGTCGAGCGGCTTGATCAGCAGGCCGTCCATTCCGGCGTCGATGCAGGCACGGCGATCTTCGTCGGCGGCGTTGGCGGTCAGGGCCAGGATCGGAACCGGCTTGACGCCGGATGCGGCCTCCGCGGCGCGGATGCGGCGCGCGGCCGCAAGCCCGTCGACCTCGGGCATCTGCATGTCCATCAGAACGAGATCGAATGGCGTGCCCGCCGCGCGCGCCGACATCCAGGCTTCGACCGCGGCGGCGCCGTCGCGGGCGAGCGTCGGACGATGGCCGAGGCGCACGAGCAGGGCGCGGGCCAGCAGCGCGTTGATCTCGTTGTCTTCGGCAACCAGAATGGAGGCCCCGCGCGGCTTGCCGGGTTGCTCGAATCCCGACCGTTCAATCTCCGAGTTCGCGGCGTGCTCGAAACCGTCTTGCGCGCGCCACCGTGCGGCGAGCGAGGCCGCCCGTACCGGCTTGACGAGGTAACCGGTAAAGCCGGCGGATTTGAGCATCGGCAGTTCGTTCCGGTCGCTCGGCTCGATCAGCACCAGCCGTCGCGCGACGTCGCGAGGGGGCCAATCCCGGTGAGCGATCATCGCCGCCGCAAGCGGATAATCGACCAGGATCGCGTCCCAGTGCCGTTCCGGCAGCAACGCAAAGGCCATGCGCCCGTCGCTTGCGGTACATATACTTGCTCCCCAGCGACCCAGCCGGCGCGCCAAAAGAGACGTCGCAATGTCCTTGGCGCACACGATCATCACCGCGGCGCCGGCAAGATCCGGGGCGTCGAATCCCCCCGACGCCTCTTGCGCCGGCGGCAATGGCAGAATGACCGAAAACGTCGTGCCCCTTCCCGGCGTGCTGTCGAGTGCGATGGTGCCGCCCATGCCCTCGACGATGCGCTTGGAAATGGCGAGTCCGAGCCCGGTGCCGCCGTATTTCCGCGCCGAAGAATCATCGGCCTGCTCGAAGTCGTGGAAGATGCGCTTCTGATCCTCGCACCGGATGCCGATGCCGGTGTCGCGCACGAGCAGACACAGCGCGCCATTGTCGCCCGGCTCGGCGATCACCGCAACGCCGCCGCGTTCCGTGAACTTGATCGCGTTGCCGGCGAGATTGAGCAGCACCTGCCGCAGCCGCCCCTCATCGCCGATGAGCCTGGCCGGCAGGCGTTCGTCGATGAAGCTGCCGATCTCGATGCCCTTGGCCTGCGCGCGGGGCGCCAGCAATTCCACCGTCTCTTCGATCAGCGACGCCAATGCGAAAGGCTGCGCATCGAGCTCAAGCTTGCCGGCTTCGATCTTGGAAAAATCAAGGATCTCCTCGATCAGCGTCAGCAACGTTTCGCCCGACGCCTTGGCGGCCTTGGCGTAGGTTTGCTGCTCGGGGGTGAGCGGGGTGTCAAGCAGCAGATCGACCATGCCGAGCAGCCCGTTGAGCGGGGTGCGAATTTCGTGACTGACGACGGCGAGGAAGCGCGACTTCGCGCGGTTGGCGGCTTCGGCCTGGTCGCGCGCGGCGGCGAGCGCGCGCTCGGCTTCGACGCGATCGGTCACGTCGCGGCCGACCCCCTGAATCTCGGTGGCCGACCCGCTGCGCACGGCGGCTTCGCGCCACGCGATCCAGCGCGCGGAGCCGCCGCAGGCGATCTTCTGATCGTACACGCGCGTGCCGTCGGCAAGGACGCTCACGTTCCCCTGTTCGAGCACTTTCAGATCGACGCCGCCGGCAAGCAGCGTCTCGCGCGGCATTCCCGCGAGCGCGCAGAACGCGTCATTGGCGAACGTGATTCGTCCCCGCGTATCGCGGCGTACGATGAGGTCGCCTTGAGCTTGCAGCAGGCTGCGCGCACGTTCCTCCGCTTCGCGCAGTTCCCAATTGCGATCGCACAGCTCGTCGACCTGCGCTTCCAGACGCCGGATTGTGGCCGCCATGCGCCGCCACCGCCTCAGGAGGAGCTGGATGGCCACGCAGGCCGTCGCAAGCGCGGCACCGATGCCGGTCGCCCAGGCATAGGCATCGTGCGCATCGACCTGCAGCCGCAGGCCGGTCCACAGGGCAAGCCCTCCTGCCGCCGCGGCAAGCAGGATCGCGACGGCACCACCGAACAGACGGAGTTCGGCGCGCCGATGCGCGGAAGCCGGGGTCGACGTCGACATGGACATGGCTCGCCGGTCGACAAGGCGCTTATGCCGCAACGGGCGCCTTGCATCCGACCATCTGAACGCGGGCATATTGCAATTTTATTCGCGTCAAAGCCGATCATCCGGGCCGACGCGAACGTGGTTAAGGCGCGGTAAACGACCCGCGCCCTAGGCCGCGCGCCTGACGTCCTCCGCCAGCGCGCGGTATGAGAGCGCTTCCGCGATATGCACGCGCCCGACTTTCTCGACGCCGTCAAGATCGGCGAGCGTGCGGGCAACCCGCAGCACGCGGTGGTAGCCGCGCGCCGAGATCTGCAAGACGTCCGCCGCCTCGCGGAGCAAGGCGTGCCCCGCGCTGTCCGGCCGCGCGACCTCCTCGAGCACGGCCCCCGCCGCCTGCGCATTGGTGCGCACCTGGCCAAGATCGAGCGCCGCATAGCGCGCAAGTTGGATATCGCGGGCGCGCGCGACACGCGCCGCGACCTCGCGGCTTCCTTCCGACGGCGGCGGCAGGATGAGGTCGCTCGCGCTGACCGCGGGGACCTCGATGTGCAGATCGATGCGGTCGAGCAGCGGGCCCGACAGTCGCGCTTGATATTCCGCTGCGCAGCGTTGGTTCGGTCCGCGCCGGCAGACGAAGCCCGGATCGCCCGCCCGCCCGCAGCGACAGGGGTTCATCGCCGCAACCAGCATGAAGCGCGCGGGATAGGTGACGCGGTGATTGGCGCGTGCGATCGCCACCTCGCCGGTCTCGAGCGGCTGGCGCAGTGAATCGAGCACCTGCGGCGCGAATTCCGGTAATTCGTCGAGGAACAGCACGCCGTGATGGGCGAGCGAGATCTCCCCCGGCCGCGCCCGCAATCCTCCGCCGACCAAAGCGGGCATGGAGGCGGAATGATGCGGGGCGCGAAACGGCCGCTGGTTGGTGAGCGCGCCGCCCTCGATCTCTCCCGCTACCGACGCGATCATCGAGACCTCCAGCAATTCGGTCGGCGAGAGCGGCGGCAGGATCGACGGCAGCCGGGCCGCCAACATCGACTTGCCGGCGCCGGGCGGCCCGATCATCAGGAGGTTGTGGCCGCCCGCGGCCGCAACTTCGAGCGCGCGTTTGGCGTTCTCCTGACCCTTGATGTCGGCGAGATCGAGCGGCGCACCGTCGATTTCGCGGATGCGCGGCTGCGGCCGGTTGAGGACCTGGGTGCCGCGGAAATGATTGGCGATTTGAATCAGCGATTGTGCCGCTACGATCTCGATTTCGGGGCTCGCCCAGGCGGCCTCCGCACCGCAGGCGTGCGGACAGATGAGGCCTTGTCCGCGCGCATTGGCCCCGATCGCCGCCGGCAGCACGCCGGCCACCGCCGCGATCGAGCCGTCGAGGCCGAGTTCGCCGAGCACCGTGAACCCGTCGAGCGCGTCTGCCGGCAGGGCACCTATTGCGGCCATCAGGCCGAGAGCGATCGGCAGGTCGTAATGGCTGCCCTCCTTGGGCAGGTCCGCCGGCGCGAGATTGACGGTGATGCGGCGCGCCGGCAATGCGAGTCCGGAGGCGATCAACGCCGCGCGTACGCGCTCCTTGGCTTCCGAGACCGCCTTATCCGGCAGGCCGACGATGTTGAAAGCGGGCAGGCCCGGGGCGACCTGCACCTGGACATCCACCACCCGGGCCTCGATGCCCTCGAAGGCCACCGTCGCAACGTGTTGCACCATCCCCCGTTTCCCGATCGATACACGCAAGAGTAGCAGAACCTTGTTCTTGCTACAAGAACATTCAAGGAACACGGGGGATCGCCGCGGCGCCGTCGGGACGCCCTGTGCGAACAGCGGACACCGCCGACTCCGAAACCGCATTGCCGCCGCGCGGATAGGCACGATCCAATGCAAGACCCCCATGCCGCAGAGACTCGCCGAACGCCGGCAATTGCCGCGCCTTTTCCTTCCGGCGCGGCATTTGCGTGACCGGTTGCCAATGCCGCGCGCGCCGCGGATGATCGACGCCGCGAACGGGAGCATTGCCGCCATGCGCTTGATGTCGATCGGCTGCGTCGGTCTTTGGCTGCTTGCGAGCGGCGCGTCGGCGCAGGATCTCAAGCCGTGGCGACACGGCGTCATCGAGCCCAAAGGCGATGCCGGCTTCATGCTGATGGTCGGGCAGCGCGACTTCGCCGCCCGGCACGGACTCAAGATCGACATCGTCGCGATGAAGAACGGCGCGCTGGCCCACAAGGCGCTGTTGGCGGGCGAGCTCGACAGCATCGAATCCTCGCCGGGCGCCGCGATCGTTGCCGGCGCCCGCGGCGCCGACATCAAGATCCTCGGTTGCGACTGGCCGGGAGTGCCGCACGGGCTCCTGGTGCGACCCGGAATCACCCGCGTCGCCGACCTGAAAGGCCGGACAGTGGCCGTCGCCGCGCCCGGATCGCTGCCCAATCTCCTGCTCAAGGCGGTGCTGGAACAGGACAAGATGGCGGAAAGCGACGTGCGCGTGGCCAATCTCGGCGGCGATCTCGACCGGTACAAGGCCGTCCTTGCCGGTGTCGTCGACGCCGGGATCGTGGCGGCGGAATTCATGGCGGCGGCCCCAAAGGAGATCCGCATGCTGGTCCGCGGGCACGACATATTGCCGAATTATGTCCGTCTTTGCCTCTCCGCGACCGGCAGAACCATCCGCACTCGGCGCGAAGACGTGATCAACTTCCTGGCTGCGGAAATGGACGCGATCGGTTACGCCGTCGCCCATCGCGACGCGACCATCGCGCTGACGCGCGCCGCGATCCGTGCCCCGCCGGACGATCCGCGCCCGGCTTTCGCCTACGACGACACGCTCAAATCCGGACTGATCGATCCGACCATCGCCATGCCGCTCGGCAAGCTCAGGTGGATGGAAGAAATGCTATTCAAGGCGGGAAGCCTGAAGGCACGGTTCGACGTGACCACGATCACCGCCGGCGACATCCGCGACGAGGCGGCGCGGCGATCGCTGCAATCCAAATGATCAGACCCTGACCGCCACCATCATGCCGGAGGGAAAGAGTTCCTCCGGCTTTACCATCCTGCGGGCGATTCCCTGTTCGTAGGCATAGCGCAGGAACAGCTCGAGCGTCGGGCGATTGGCCTCGATCCCGAACGGGAAGGGATCGCCGTCGAACTGCGCCGTGAGTCGCGCGGCATAGTCGGCAAGCCAAGGCAGGGGATAGCGTGACACCGCCGGATCGAGCAGGCGTTCAAGACTACGCCGTTTGGATTCGACGAAGGCATTGAAGAGATTGCGCGCCGCCCACGGCGCCTGTTCCAGGACCGACTTGCGCACCGCGATGATGTGCATGATCGGATAGACCCGGGTCTGCGCGTGGTAGCGTTGCTCCATCGCCTCGTGGTCGGGAAATAGTCGCGCCACATCGGGGTGGCCGGCGCGGAACGAATTCGGGGGCCGAGCGATGATTGCCGCGTCGATCTCGCCGGCGGCGATCATGTCGCTCAGCGTCTTGTCGGCGAGGCGCGTGAGCTGTACGCCCCGCGGCAAGGTCAATTCGACTTTTTCGTCGCGTCCGGCCTCATTGGTGCCGGCCTGTATCCATTCGACCTCGGAAAGCGGAACGCCGCCTTCGTGCATCAGCCAACCGCGCATATAGACCGCGGCTGTGTGCGCCCATTCCGGCACGCCGACGCGTTTGCCGCGCAGGTCGCTGGCGGTTTTGATGCCCTTGGTGCGGTTGATGTAGACGGAGGAAAAACGGAACATACGCGAGGCATAGACCGGCAATCCGATGATGTCGGATTCCTCGCGTGTGACCTGCGCGACGAATTTGGCGAAGGACAGTTCCGAGACGTCCCATTCGCGGTTGAAGGTGAAGCGGGCGAAGATTTCGTGATGACCGAGGGTGAGCCAGGTGGGCGTGATTCCTTCCGCCCGCACCAGGCCGAGACGAAAATCGCGGAAATGGTCGTAGTCGGTCGTGGCGATGGTAAGCCGAAGAGTCATGCGGCCTTGACCCCGCGCAGCTTTTCTATTTTCTCCCATATCAGCGCCGCGATGTCCGGTCCGCCGACGTTCTTCACCGCACGGATGCCGGTCGGCGAGGTCACGTTGATTTCCGTCACGTAGTCGCCGATGACGTCGATGCCGACGAACAAGAGCCCCCGCTGGCGCAGGGCCGGGCCGAGCCGTGCGCAGATCTCCCGCTCGCGCGCGGTCAACACCGTCGCCTGGGGCGATCCGCCCCGTACCATATTCGAGCGCAGGTCGTCGGCGGCCGGCACGCGGTTGACCGCGCCGGCATAATCGCCGTCGACCAGAATGATACGCTTGTCGCCGTTCCTGAAGGCCGGAAGAAATTTCTGCACCACCCATTGCTCGCGGAAAGTGGTTGCGAACATGTCATAGAGCGAGCCGAAATTGAGGTCCTCGCGCGCGACGTGAAACACGGCCCCTCCCCCGTGGCCGTAGAGAGGCTTCATCACGATGTCGCCGTGCTCGGCGCGGAAGGCTTTGATCTCGGCAAGATCGCGCGTAATCAGTGTCGGCGGCATGAGGTCCGGGAATTCGGTGACGAAGACCTTTTCCGGCGCGTTGCGCACGCCCACAGGGTCGTTGACCACGAGCGTTTTTGGGTGAATCCGCTCAAGCAGGTGCGTACTGGTAACATAGGCAAGATCGAACGGCGGATCCTGGCGCAGCAGAACGACGTCGAACTCGCCAAGTTCGGTACGGCGCGGCTCGCCGAGCGTATAGTAATCCCCGACGATGTCGCGGACGCTGACCGGAGCGACCGTCGCAAAGACGCGGCCGTCGAGCAGCGCCAGCCGGTCCGGCGTGTAGTAAAACAGCCGATGTCCGCGCATCTGGGCTTCCAGGAGCAGCGCGAAGGTGGAATCCCCCTTGATGTTGATCCGGTCGATCGGATCCATCTGCACGGCAACGTTGAGGCTCATCGCTTGCGAGCGGCCCTTTCGGCCCGACGGTTAACGAAAACAGAAGATTAACATTTTACCGCCACATTCTTGGCCCGGCATGGGGGTGAAGGGTCCGTGACTTTTCCCAAACTGACGGTTGCCATCAAGCTTTATGCGATCTTCGCCTCGTTGGCCATCACCACCGTGGCGCTCGCGCTGTGTGCCGTTGTCAATGCGCGCTCCCACGCCGCATTGACCGACGAATTCCAGTCGGCCAATGCGGGCAGCCTCAACGTCGAGCGTGTCAACGGCCTTATCCATGCGGTGCAGTCGGCGGCGCGCGGGGTCGTCATGTCGCCGGATAAGGCGGCGGCCAAGCCTTACCTCGTCGATCTGAACAAGTTCAACAATGCCATCGATGCGGTGATTGCGGATTGGCAGACCTCCGTCCGCAGCGAGGACGCGAAGTATTTCAGCCAATTTACCGTCCGCATCTCGGCCTTCCAGAATTTTGCCCCCGAGCTTGCGCGGATCGCCGAGGAATCCGGACCGCAGGCCGCACGCGAATGGGCGGAAAAGAACTTCCCCTCCGACACCCGCAACGAACTGACCCGCGACCTTGCGGCACTCAGCCGCCATTACGCCACCCGCGCCAGCCGGATTTACACCAGGATCGGCGAGGGCATCGACCGGACCGCGATGTTGCTGTCGTTGCTCGCTGCTTTCGCGGTCTTGCTCGCCGCCGCCGGGTCGTTCGTGATCGCGCGCGACATCACCAAGCCTCTTGCCGGCATCACCCGCCTCACCGAGGCGGTCGCCGCCGGCGACAATGCCGCGACGATCCCTTTCAGCGACAGGAAAGACGAGATCGGCGCGCTTGCTCGCTCGATCGCCGTGTTCCAGCGGGCCATGGATCGCAATGCCGAGCTCAATCGCACGGTTGTGGAGGAGGCCAACAGGCGGACGCAGCGCCAAGAGCAGATGTCGGCCGAGATCGCACGCTTTTCCGCCGAGGTGGAAGCAACTCTTGCCCAACTCGGTCGCATTTCCGACCAGATGCTGGCCGCGTCGACCCAGCTCTCCGGCGCCGCCGACGATGCCTCGGCCAAGACCGAGCGCGCCTCCGCGGCATCCGCGGAGGCTTCCGCCAATGTACGCGACATCGCCTCCGCCGCCGACGAATTGTCGGCTTCCGTTGCGGAAATCGATCGGCAGGTCGCGCAATCCACGACGATCGCCGGTCGCGCGGTGAGCGAAGCCGGTCGGACCAACCTCGCGGTCAAGGAACTTGACGAAGCGGCCGCCCGCATCGGCGACGTCGTCAAGCTCATCACCGATATCGCCGAGCAGACCAACCTGCTGGCGCTCAACGCGACGATCGAGGCGGCGCGCGCGGGCGAGGCCGGTCGCGGTTTTGCCGTGGTCGCCGGCGAAGTGAAGGCACTCGCGGGCCAGACCAGCCGGGCGACCGAGGAAATCAGCGCCCAGATCACTGGCATGCAGCGCGCCACCGCCCGTTCCGTCGAGGCCATCGCCTCGATCGAGCGCATCATCCGCGAAATCGGCGATATCAGCAGCGCCATCGCCGCGGCCGTCACCGAACAAGGAGCCGCGACCCAGGAAATCGCGCGCAGCGTCGAGGTCGCCGCCAAGCGCACGGCCGATACGGCCAGGGAGATGACTTTCGTCGGCGCGGCGACCGGCGACACCCGCGCGAGCGCCGCGGCGGTCAAAGGTGTCGCCGACGAGTTGGGACAGGTTGCCGGCCGCATCCGATCGCAGGTCGACCAGTTTTTCGAGCGGCTGCGCGCCTAGCGAGACGTGCGATCGCCTCACGCCTCGAACGCCCCCGCAATATGCCGCGGCAGTCTGCGCGGCGCCACCAGCACGGCATCGAAGCGCACCTTGCGCCAGCGATCGCTTTCATGCGCCGCAAGCCAGGCCTCTGCGGCCGCAATGATGCGGCGGCGCTGTCGCGGGCTCACCGCTTCCGCCGCCGCATCGAGAGCCGCGCGCGCCTTGACTTCTACAAACACCAGCAGGTCCCGCCGTCGGGCAACGATGTCGATTTCGCCGACCGGCGATTTCCAGCGCCGCGCCGCGATACGAAAACCCTTGGCGATGAGCACCGCCGCCGCGCGGCTTTCCGCCGATAGGCCGAACCGAAAGGCAAGGTGCCGCTCGGGCCGCACCGCAGGTCCGTGGGGCGGCCTCGGCCTTGCCCGGATCGGGTCGTCACCGCGTGCCATCCGCAACGGCTTTGGCGAGCGCGAGCGCGCGTCGATAGATTTCCCGCCGCGGCCGGCCGGTCGCACATGCGACTTCGCCGACAGCCTCCTTCACCGATGCGCGCGCGAGCGCACGTCGCAGCATGGCGTCGACTTCGCCGGCCGCAGCCGCGGATTCGACCGGCGGCGCGACGACGACAACGAATTCGCCGCGCGTTTCCGCGCCCGCTGCATAGTCGCGCGCGAGTTGCGCGAGCTCCCCGCGCCGCACCTCTTCGTGCAGCTTGGTGAGCTCCCGGCAGACCGCCGCGGCGCGCGGTCCGAGCTCGTCGGCAAGATCGGCGAGCGTCGAGGCAAGCCGCGGGCCGCTCTCGTACAGGACCAAGGTCGCCGGTATCGTGCTCAACGCAGCGATGCGCGCGCGCCGTGCGGTCTGCTTCGCGGGCAGAAATCCTGCAAAGAAGAAACGGTCGGTCGGAAGGCCGGCGACGACCAGCGCCGCCAGCACCGCCGAGGCACCGGGCAGGGCCGTGACCTCGTGGCCGGCCTCGCGCGCGGCGCGCACGAGCTTGTAGCCCGGGTCCGAGATCAACGGCGTGCCCGCGTCCGACACGAGCGCAATTGCCTCCCCGCGGGCGAGACGGGCGAGCAGCTTGGGACGCGCGACCGCGGCATTGTGCTCGTGGTAAGGCGTGAGCGGCGTGAGGATGCCGTAGCGCCCGGTCAGCCGCCGCGTGACCCGCGTGTCCTCGCAGGCGATCACGTCGGCGGCGGCCAGCGTCGCGAGTGCCCGCAAGGTGATGTCGCCGAGATTGCCGATGGGCGTTGCCACCACGTAGAGCCCGCCGGGGAGCTTCGGCACCCGCACGGCGACTCCCTCGAGCACATAGCCGCGCGTGCGATTTTGCTCTCCCGCCATGGCCGCGATTTTAGCCGAGGAACCCGGCATTCGCCATGACGGGGCCCGATCCGCGATGCCCATCAGTAGCTTAACTTTTGCGCGACAAGGGGCGGGTTTGGGATTAGGAAAAGGAGGCAGGATCCTCGCTCGGCGGGCCGCCGCGCCGGCCGGACGCATGCAGGAAAAAGGGGGATGGGGCAGATGCGAGGAATGGGCAAACCGCTTGCGTCAATGGGCGCGATCGCGGCGCTCGGCGTGCTCGCCGCCTGTGCCAGTACGACGCTCAGCAACGACGGCGCCGTATCGACTCCCCAGCCGGCCGCAACCGAGCCGGGCACGCAGATCGGCACCGGGCAGGTCCGCGTGGCCCTGATCCTACCCCTCTCGGCGCCTGGCAATGCCGGTGTCGCCGCCCAGTCGATGAAGAACGCGGCCGAGATGGCGCTGGCCGAGTTCAAGAATCCGAACATCCAGCTCCTGGTGAAGGACGACGCCGGCAACCCGCAAAATGCGCAAGCGGCCGCCCAGCAGGCGATAGGAGAGGGCGCCGAGATCATTCTCGGCCCCCTGTTCGCGCAATCGGTGAGCGCGGTCGGCGTCGTCGCGCGGCAGCGCGGCATTCCGGTGATCGCGTTTTCGACCGACGCCAGCGTCGCCTCGCGCGGCGTCTACCTGCTGAGCTTCCTGCCGGAGACCGATGTGCGCCGCATCGTCGAGTACCAGATCTCGCGCGGCAAGCGTTCCTTTGCGGCGCTGCTGCCGGACAATCCCTACGGCACCGTGGTGCAGGCGGCATTTCAGCAGGACGTGGCAAGCCACGGCGGCCGCGTTCTTGCGCTCGAGCGATATCCGGCCGACCCGAACCAGCTCGCCGGGCCCGTGCAGCGCGTCGCGCAGGTCGCCAATCAGGTCGACACCGTCTTCATTCCCGACGGGGCGGACGCCGTGCCGCAGGTCGTGCGCGCGCTCATCGCCGCCAAGGTCAATTTCAAGCGCGTGCAACTGGCGGGCACCGGCCTGTGGGACGACCCGCGCATCTTCTCCGATGCCGAACTTCAGGGCGGTCTTTACGCGGCACCGGAGTCGGACGGCTTCCGGAATTTCACCGCGCGCTACCGCGCCCGCTATCACCAGGATCCGGTGCGCACGGCGACGCTGGCCTACGATGCCGTGGCATTGGTCGCCGCTTTGGTGAAGACGCAAGGCACGCAGCGCTTCACGGAACAAGTGCTGACCAACGCGTCGGGGTTTGCCGGCATCGACGGGGTGTTCCGCTTTCGCCCCGACGGTACCAACGAACGCGAGCTTGCCGTGCTGCGCGTCACGCCCAACGGCGGTCAGGTCGTCAGTCCGGCGCCGAAGGCATTCCGACCGGGCACCTGAGGCTCAAGCGGCCAAATCCGCCACGACGGCGTCGAGCAGCGGAAATCCCGACTGCGTCACCCGCAGGCGTCCCTCGCCGGTGATCGCGATCGCGCCCTGCTCGCGCAGCATCGCAACGCGTGCGGGGTCGAGCGAACGGCCGGCCAGCCTCGCATAGCGCGCCGGATCGATGCCTTCGGCAAGACGCAGCCCCATGAGCAGATATTCGTCCGCCGCTTCGCCGGGCGTGAGCGCATCGTCAACGACGATTCCGTTTCCAAGCGCTTCCACGCGCATGAGCCATTTTTCCGGCCGCCGTTCGGCCTCGGTGGCGCGGCGCTGCCCGCCCACGGTGATGCGTCCATGCGCGCCGGGCCCGATGCCGGCATAGTCATGACCGCGCCAATAGGCGAGATTGTGCCGGCATTCGCCCCCCGGTCGCGCGTGATTGGAAATCTCGTAGGCCGGCATGCCCGCCTCGTCACACAGAATTTGCGTCAGGTCGTAGAGTTCGCGGGCGAGATCTTCATCCGGCAGCGTCAGCTTCCCCGCCTTGTGCAGCTCGAAGAACGGCGTGCCGGGTTCGATCGTCAATTGATAGAGCGAAAGATGATCTCCGGCACAGGCGAGCGCGCGTTCGAGTTCGGCGGCCCAGGCCGCCGGCGTCTGCTGCGGCCGCGCGTAGATGAGATCAAAGGAATAGCGGTCGAAGATGCTGCGCGCGATCGCCACGGCGTCGAGCGCCTCGCTGACGCTGTGCAGGCGGCCGAGCGCCTTGAGCGCGACGTCGTCAAGCGACTGCACGCCGAGCGAAACGCGGTTGACGCCCGCGGCGCGGAAGCCGCGGAAGCGCCGCGCCTCGACGCTGGTGGGGTTGGCTTCCAGGGTGACTTCCACGTCCGGCGCGATGGCCCAGTGGCCGGCGATGGCATCAAGGATCGTCCCCACCGTTACGGGTTGCATCAGCGAGGGAGTGCCGCCGCCGAAGAAGATGCTCGACACCGTGCGGCCGGGCGTGCGCGCGGCGATCGCCGCGATCTCGGATTGGTAGGCGCGCGCAAACCGCGCTTCATCGATGCCGGTGCGCCGGACATGGCTGTTGAAGTCGCAGTAAGGGCACTTGGAAAGGCAAAAGGGCCAGTGGACGTAGACCGCGAAGGGGCTCGTTAACGACATGTTAAGCATCTTAAGGCGCGCCTTGCGTCGCGGCCAGCGCGAACAAGATCTTAAACGCGAGAGTTGATTAAAATTATAATGATCGGGAACCGTTCGGCTCGTGCGGCAGACACGCCTGCGCGAGCTTCATGAAGGCCCGCGCGCGGTGGGAAAGACCCTGCCCTCTCGGCGGCAGGCCGTGCTTTTCCTCCGCGCTCATCTCGCCGAAGGTGCGATCGAATCCGTCAGGCTGGAAGAGCGGGTCGTAGCCGAAGCCCTTGTCGCCCCGCGGGGGCCACACCAGGACCCCGTCGACGCGGCCTTCGAATTCCTCCTTGTGGCCGTCGGGCCAAGCGAGGCAGAGCGCGGCGACGAAATGCGCGCGCCGCTGCGCCGGGTCGTGCGCCCCGCGCTCGACGAGCAGCGTCTGGATCTTGTTCATGGCCGCACGGAAATCCCGTTCCGGTCCGGCCCAGCGCGCCGAATGGACTCCCGGCGCGCCGCCGAGCGTGTCGACGACAAGCCCGGAATCATCCGCGAAGGCGACCTGCCCGGTTGCCTTGGCCGCCGCCAGGGCCTTGATCCGGGCGTTGGCGGCGAAGGTCTTCCCGGTTTCCGCGGGTTCGGGAAGACCAAGCTCGGCGGCCGATCGCGCCTCGATGCCGAACGGCGAAAGCAGCGCCCGCATCTCCGCGAGCTTGCCGGGATTGTGGGTGGCGATGACCACCGGACCTGTGAGCTTGCGGTTCACGCGACGGCTAGTTTCTGCAGGCCAACCAACTTCTCGATGCCTTTGCGCGCAAGACCGAGCAGGGCGAGAAACTGTTCCTCGCTGAACGGCGTCTTCTCCGCCGTCGCCTGGATTTCGACGAGATGTCCGGAGCCGGTCATCACGAAATTGGCGTCGGTGTCGGCCTGCGAATCCTCGGCATAGTCGAGATCGAGCACGGCGGTGCCCTGGCAGAGGCCGCACGAGACCGCCGCGATGTGATCGCGCAGCGCCTCGCCCTTGATCATGTCGCGCGCCTTCATCCAGCCGATGCAATCGGCGAGCGCCACCCAGCCGCCGGTGATCGACGCGGTGCGCGTGCCGCCGTCCGCCTGGATGACGTCGCAGTCGATGGTGATCTGCCGCTCGCCGAGCGCGGTCAGATCGACGATCGATCGCAGTGAGCGGCCGATCAGGCGCTGTATTTCGATCGTGCGGCCGCCCTGCTTGCCGGCGGAGGCCTCGCGGCGCGTTCGCTCCGAGGTCGCGCGCGGAAGCATGCCGTATTCGGCCGTGATCCAGCCGCGGCCCTGTCCCTTGAGCCAGGGAGGCAGGCGCTCTTCAAGGCTCGCCGTCACCAGCACGTGGGTGTCGCCGAATTTCACGAAACAAGAGCCTTCGGCATATTTGACGACGCCGCGCTCCAACGACACGGGCCGCAATTCGTCGGGCTGTCGGCGGCTCGGCCGCATGCATTCTCTCCTGTGGTTCAGGAAGGCTTTTAAGGAGCGGCCGTGGCCGCCGCAAGCGCGAGACGCCGTGCTCCGCGACTTGCCACCCTGCGCTTCGCTCGGAACGGCGGTGCAGCGCCTGGCTTCCGGCGTCGGCCTGCAACATGGCGGACGGGCGGCGAGACACTATCGGGAATGCCGCCGTCAGAATGGCCGCTCGGGGGCGCGGGGGCAGCGCGCGCCCGGCATCCCCACCCCGCCCGGGGCGACGACACCGAGCCGCCCCGGCGGCGTCGCGCCCGGGGGCCGACTTGAACAACGACGGCCCGATGATCAATTCTTGCATCGGTTTTTCGGCCAAGATTACGGAGCCGGCCAATGGCTTCTCACGACGTTCCGATCGGTTCGACCCAGGTGAGCCTCGCAGCGCTCAACGAACGCTCGCGCGAAATCTTCCGCCAGATCGTCGAGAGCTACCTTGCGACCGGCGAGCCGGTCGGTTCGCGCAACATCGCTCGCATCCTGCCGATCACGCTTTCGCCTGCCTCGGTGCGCAACGTGATGTCCGACCTGGAGCATCTCGGTCTCATATACGCCCCGCACACCTCGGCCGGGCGGCTGCCGACGGAACTCGGCTTGCGATTTTTCGTCGATGCGCTGCTCGAAATCGGCGATCTCACGGACGAGGAGCGGCGGGCGATCGAGGCGCAGGTGGCCGGCGCCGGCAGCAACCAGTCGGTGGAATCGATCCTCTCCGAAGCGTCGCAGGCACTGTCGGGTCTCACGCGATCGGCTTCGATCGTGCTCACGACCAAGAGCAACATGCGGCTCAAGCACATCGAGTTCGTGCGGCTCGACCCGGAACGGGCATTGGCGGTGCTGGTGGGCGAGGACGGCGAGGTCGAGAACCGCGTGCTCAATGTTCCGCCGGGTTTGCCCACCTCTTCGCTTGTCGAAGCCGGCAACTTCCTCAACGCGCGCATCCGCGGCAAGACGCTCGCCGAGTTGCGCAACGAGATCGAAAACGCGGTCAAGGAAGGCGAAGCGGAACTCGACCAACTCACGCAGAAGATTATCGCCGCGGGTCTTGCGAGCTGGTCAGGCGGCGACGGCGAGGAGCGCCAGCTGATCGTGCACGGCCACGCCAACCTGCTCGAAGACCTGCGCGCGCTCGAGGATCTTGAGCGGGTGCGGGCGCTGTTCGACACGCTGGAGACCAAGCGGGGGGTCATCGATCTGCTCGGCCGCGCCGAACGCGGCGAGGGCGTGCGCATCTTCATCGGCTCGGAGAACAAATTGTTCTCGCTTTCCGGCTCCTCCACCATCGTCGCGCCTTACAGCGACGGCAAGGGCCGCATCGTGGGGGTGATCGGCGTGATCGGCCCGACCAGGCTCAATTATGCGCGGGTCATCCCGATGGTGGACTACACCGCACGCGTCGTCAGCCGGCTGCTCACGCGCGAGACGGCCTGAAGGCGATTTTAATCTTGTTGACACGCTGTCCGATGTGGGTGAGGCATAGGCCGGCATGATCGCGCGGTTTGCCGGCAATGCCTCGTGGGCACGTCCCGGCCGGCGAGGTCGGCCGCGAATCCTTGATTTTTGGGGTTCCAGGCCTGATATGCCGGGCATCCGACCAATCGAATGATGGATTGAGCACGATGACGGACCCGACGGTTCGCGAGCCCGAGAGCGTGGACGCCGCATCCGCGCCGGATGCGGCCGCTCCGGCGGCGCAGGGTACGGGCGAACAGCCCGATCCGCTCGCCCAGGCGCAGCGGGAGGCCGCCGAGTTCAAGGACAAGGCGCTGCGCACGCTCGCCGAGATGGAAAATCTCCGCAAGCGCACCGCGCGCGAGGTGGCCGACGCACGCATCTACGGGATCGCCAGCTTTGCCCGCGACATTCTGGTGGTGGCGGACAACATGCATCGCGCCATGCAGGCCCTTGACGAGGAACTCCGCGCCAAAGGCGAGGAACGGATCAAGGCCCTGCTCGACGGCGTGGAGTTGACCGAGCGCGAATTGATGAAGGTGCTCGAGAAGCACGGCGTCAGGAGGTTCTCTCCCGACGGCGAAAGGTTCGATCCCAACCTCCACCAGGCTATGTTCGAGATGGAGCACGCAGAACTGCCTCCCGGTCACGTCGGGCAGGTGATCCAGGCCGGCTATATGCTGGGCGACCGCGTGCTGCGGCCGGCGCTGGTCGCGGTCGTGAAAGCCGCGCCCAAGCCGGAACCCGCACCCGTAAACGACAATGTGGACATTGCGGAGGGGCCGGACGGTGCCGGTTGACCGGCGGCGACATGAGGCCGTCCAGCCGCTTGGGCCGATGACTTTCATTGCAATGATTCGAAATCGATCACCCTTACATTAGACCAATTATAACCTATTGATCTAACATCATTTTTTCATTGACGGGGCGGTGCTTCCCGGTCATTCCTGCGGCCACATTCCGTCGTGGGGATGGCCATGCACAGATCCAGCACTCTTTCCTCCCTCGCCGTCGCCGCCGTCATTGCCATTGTCGGATCGCGGATCGAAGCCGCGGACATGCTTGCGGCCGGCGCCAAGGCCTACAAACCCTTTGCCGCCGAACGCATCGGGCTTGCCCTTGCGGGCGCCAGGGAATTGCAGGCGGCAGTGAAGGGCGGCGACGCCAAGGCCGCCCAGGCCGCGTGGATCAAGTCGCGCAAGGGATGGGAAGCGGTCGAGCCGATCACCGGGGAATTCTTCCCCGAACTCGACGAGGCGATCGACGCTTGGCCCGACGCCAAGCAGGGTTACCACGCCATCGAGGCGCCGCTCTTCGCCGGCAAGCTCGATGAGGTCAAGGCACCCACTGACAAGCTCGTCGCCGATCTCGGCGAATTCAGCCGTCGGCTCGCCGCGCCGAATTTCCGCTTCAGGCCGCAGGGTCTACTCAACGGGGCGACCAAGCTCGCCTACGAACTCGGCGAAAACAAATCGAAGGGCGGCGAATCTCCCTATGCCGGCACGTCGCTCGTCGATATGCAGGAAAACGTCGAAGGTCTCGAGGCCGTCTATACGCTGGCCTTTGCGGATGCACTCAAGGCGCGTGACGCCAAGCTCGCTGCCGCAATCCATGCCAAGATTGAAGAGGTCGAACGGCTGGTCAAGATCGCCGACATCAAACAGCTCGATCAGCCCGCATTGCGCAAGGCGGCCGAGGAATTGGCGGTTCTTCTGCAGAACGCCGCGCCCAGGCTCGGGCTGAAAAAGCCCGCGATCCGCGGGTGAGCGCGATGCGCGGCCTCCTGCCGGCGGCTTTTGTCGCGGCCAGCATCGCCGCCGTGCTCGGTGCCGGCACGACGGGAGCTGCGCCTATCCTCGGCAAGGGCTCCGTGCTTCCGGAAGGCACGGAGCTCAACGAGGAGGCGCTCGATCAGCCGAACGAGCTGTTCGCCTCGGAACTCGCCGGCGGCAAGCGGTCTTATCTTCTCAATCTCGGCGATCTCCTGTTCTCTTCGCCGGAGATCCTCGGCGGCCTGGCACGTCAGGCCGGCATCAGCTGCAATACCTGTCACCAGCAAGGCCACAATAATCCGCGGCTCTATGTCCCCGGTCTATCGACGAGGCCGGGCACGTTCGATACGACGAACAAACTGTTCAATCCGAAATCCGACAACGGGGTGCTCGACGCGGTAACACCGCCGAGCTTGCGCGGCGCGCGTTACCTCGCACCCTACGGCCATGACGGCCGTTTCGCGTCGCTGCGCGATTTCGTGCGCAACGTGATCGTCAACGAATTCGCGGGTCCTGAGCCTTCGGGCGAAATCCTCGACGCGCTGGTGACCTATATCCAGGAAATTTCCTTCCTGCCCAATCCGAAGCTCGGCGCGGACGGCCGGTTGACCGCCCAGGCGTCCGCCGCCGCGCGTCGGGGGGAGGCGCTGTTCGCCGCGCCGTTCCGGCACGATCCGGCCATGAGCTGCGCGAGCTGCCATCGTCCCACCGGCGCCTTCGTCGATCATCAGACGCACGACGTGGGCAGCGGCGGGCGGTTCAAGACGCCCACGCTGGTCAACGCCAATTTCAATGCGCCTTATTTCCATGACGGCCGCTTCGATAGCTATGCGCAGGTCGTCGCCTATTTCGACCGGCATTTCGATCTCGGACTCGACGCCGATCAGCAACGCGACCTCGTCGCCTATCTCGAGGCCGTCGGGGACGCGGCCGAGCCAGTCGTGCGCAATACCGTGCAGAGTACACTCGATGAAATCGCCGCGTTCGTAAGCGTGCTCGATATCGCAATCCCGGAGCACAACCGCGAGATCGTCGCGCTCACGGTGGATGCCGTGGGCAACGAGTGGCGCGAGCTCGGCGAGAATTTTCCCGGCCGCGGCGATACCAGCGTCAACGGAGGACTTTCCGAACGTCTGCGCGCGCGCGAGGCGGCGCGCGGCGCCGTATTGGCGCTCCGGCGGGTGGCGATGGCGGCGGCCGCAGAGGATTTCGCCGCCGCGGCGCAGGCCTTTGCCGATTACCGGCAACACGTGGCCTCGGCGGCGGCGGACCTCAAACAGGCCGAGCCCTGGTCGCTCTACAATCCGGCGATCCGCGCGGCGCATTTTGCTGCCATCCGGCGGCTCGCGGAGCTGGCCAAATAGGTTCCGAGAACAGCTCGGTATTGCACCATTTTTCGACGGCGAGGGCGATCATGCAAACGGGGGCCGACAGACACCAACGTCACGCCTTGGCGATGCTTGCGGCGGCGGCAATGGCGCTCGGCCCCGCGGCCGTGCAGGCAGCCGAGCAGACCAGGCCGGTGGCCTCGATCTGGGAGCAGGACACGCTGACGGGCGATTGGGGTGGCGCGCGCACGGCGCTGAAAGACAGCGGCGTCGACGTCACGCTCAACTACATCGGCGAAACGCATGCCGTCCTGTCCGGCGGCATCAATCGGCGCGCGAGCTACGAGGGACGGCTGGAATTCTCAGTCGACACAGACCTCGAAAAGCTGATCGGCTGGAAGGGCGCAACGACGCATGTCACCGTCTTTCAGATCCACAATGGCGGTCGCAATGCCGCCGACAATATCGGTAGCATTTTTGATCCGAGCAATATCGATGCGGTGCCGACGACGCGTCTGTTCACCGCCTGGTTTGAGCAGAGCGTCAACGATCGCATGTCGCTGCGCATCGGCCAGCTTGCCGGCGACGACGAGTTCATCGTCAGCCCCACGGCGGGCGGCTTGATCAACGGCACCTTCGGATGGGCGGCCATCCTTGCCGCCAACATGACGAGCGGCGGCCCCGCCTATCCGCTCGCCACGCCCGGCGCGCGGCTCAAAGTCAATGCCGCCGACGACCTGACGCTGCTTGCCGCTGTGTTTTCCGGCGACCCGGCCGGATCGGACTGCCATGACGTTCCGCAACAATGCAACAAGCACGGCACGACGTTCAGTTTCACGGGCGGGTCGCTCTGGATGGGGGAAGCCCAATACGCGATCAATCAAGGCAAGGATGCAAAGGGCCTTGCGGGCGTCTACAAGCTCGGTGTCTGGTATGCGACCGCCGACTTTGCCGATCAGCATTTCGGTTTGAACAGTTCGGGCGCAGCGGTCTCGCTGGCCGATCCCGCCGCCGTCGCCGCGCTCGATCACCGCGGCAATTGGGGCCTGTATGGCGTGGCCGATCAGATGGTCTGGCGCGGCGAGGCGGCAAGTCTCAACCTTTTCCTTCGCGGCGGCGCCTCGCCCTCGGATCGCAACCTGCTGTCGTTCTACGTCGACGGCGGAGCCGGATTCAAAGGCCTGCTGCCCGGCCGCGCCAACGACGTGCTGACCTTCGGCGTGGCCTACGGCAGGATCAGCCCCGCCGCCGCCGCCCTCGACCGCGACATCGCGCTCGCCGCGCCGCCATACCCGATCCGCGACTATGAATTGCTGTTCGAGCTCAGCTATCAGGCGCAGCTGGCGCCGTGGTGGATCGTGCAGCCGGACATCCAGTACATCGTTCACCCCGGCGGCCATGTGCCCGATCCCAACAACCCCGCCGCCGCGGTCGGCGACGCATTCATCGCCGGCATCCGCAGCATCGTGAAATTCTGATCAGCGCAGGCTCACGCCGTCGCGCAGAGCCCGGAAGCGATCGAACACAGCATCCCACTGCTTGCTTCCGGCGACGGCCACGATGCGCAGGAATCCGCCGCCGACGCCGCCGAAACGCAACCACTGCACCAGTTTGACCTGTTCGCCGTTGAGACCGCTCGCCTGCGCCCTGATCTCATTGCCCGGCCAGCCGCCGATGCGCATCGGCTCGGCCGATGTGAGCTCGAGATCGCGCAGCGGCGCCGTGACCAAGAGATCGCGGGCAAAGCGGGCGCGGTCGTCGGCATTGTCCGGTGCCCCCCGTCCCGCCGAGATCACGGCATAGGGTTGCTTGGCCATGTCATTGGCCGGGCCGTCGATGACGACGACCCCGTCCGGAACCACGCGCATCACGCGAAATCCGGCGAGGTCGGTCAGTCGAAACGGCAGCAGGCCGAGCAATTCCTCGGTCGGCACCCGGCGGAAGCTTATGCTCGCCAGCATCCGGCGCACCACCGCATCGTCATAGGTCCCGAGCGCGGCATCCGGCACTTCCACGCGCACGAGCATGGCGAGATCGAGTGCTTCGCCCGGCGAGGCGCCGGCGACGAGAAACCATCGATGGAGGCGCGTCGCGCCCGTTTCCACCGTTCCGCTCACCAGCACGCCGATGCCGCCAGCGAAGGGGAAGGTTTCGCGCTTGACGTCCTTCATCCCCTGCTGTTCCGCGGGCGCGAAGGCAGCGCGCGACAAACGGTCATATGCCACCGCCGGCAGATCGAGAATCGTCACGGTGACCTGGCGCTCGGCATCCTCGAACCCGGGAAAACGCCGGCTGACGACGAGACCGGCGGGCGGCTCGAGCCCGACGCGCAAACCGGGCGGATAGACCGGCCCGGCCGCCGCCGCGCGCTCCGGCGCGGCTGCGCAAACAAGCGCCGCGAGAACGAGCGTGATCAGCCGATATGCCATCAGGGCTCCTTCGCCGGCGGCGCGTCGCCGCGCATCCGGAGCACGAGACGAGCGACGCATGGGCATTCTCTGGTCACGGTGCCAGATCGTCGGTTTGAATGCGTCGAACGCCGACTCCGATCATTTCGGTCCAGGCCTTGCCGAGCGAGCCGTCGACATCGATACCACGACAGGCGTCTTCCACCACATAGGCCGTGAAGCCGGCCTCGCAAGCGTCGATCGCGGTCCAGGCCACGCAGAAATCGGTCGCCAACCCGGCGATGAAGACCGTGTCGATCCCTCGTTCCTTGAAATAGCTCGCGAGGCCGGTGCGGGTTTTCTTGTCCGCCTCCCGGAACGCGGAGTAGCTGTCGATACGGGCATGAAACCCCTTGCGAATGACCAATTGGGCATGGGGAACGTCGAGTCCTTCGGCGAGCGCGGCGCCGGAGGTGCCCTGCACGCAATGATCGGGCCACAGGACCTGCATACCGTAGTCGAGTTGCACCACGTCGAAAGGTTTCTTGCCCGGATGACTCGAGGCGAACGAGATGTGTCCGGCCGGATGCCAATCCTGTGTCAGCACGACGTTTTCGAAATGCGCCGCCATCCTGTTGATGACCGGAACGACCTCGTCGCCGTCCTTGACGGCGAGGCTGCCGCCGGGAAGGAAACTGTTCTGAACGTCGACGACGATCAGCGCGCTCGAGGCGCCCGGTGCCAGTTTTTGCCGATGGCGCGCGGTCTCGGGCCGACCGGCAGACGTCTGGCTCGAGGCGGCAGCGGCCGGGACGGCCGCATGGTTATGCCGTTGCGGTCCAGCCATGGGGATCTCCTCGTGCGTTCCAGCCCCGCGCCACGCCTGTGCCCGCCATAGAAACCCCGGCGGCGCCGGTTCGGCAAATGGGTTCTCGGTCCGCCGGCTGCGATGCGTTGGGCGGAGCCGAAAAGCCCATGGCACCGGCTGCTTACGGCTTGCAGGGGCGGGGGCCCCTCCTATATGAGCCAGTGTGCCGCGCAACAACGTGGCACGAAGCCTACCGAGGGGGCTGGACCGAGGGGGTCCGCGGCTGATCCGCTGACGTACCCTAGCGGGCGCTGAAAGGCCCGTCCGGCTTGCCGTAACGAGAGAGGAATAACCATGGCCAAGGTCATCGGCATCGATCTCGGGACCACGAATTCGTGCGTCGCCGTCATGGAAGGCAAAACGCCCAAAGTCATCGAGAACGCCGAAGGCATGCGTACCACGCCCTCGATCGTCGCGTTTACCGACGACGGGGAGCGACTCGTCGGCCAGCCGGCCAAGCGGCAGGCGGTCACCAATCCGGAAAAGACCATTTTCGCCGTCAAGCGCCTGATCGGGCGGCGCTATGACGACCCCATGGTCGAGAAGGACAAGAAGCTCGTCCCTTACAAGATCACCCGCGCTTCGAACGGCGACGCCTGGGTCGAAGTTGACGGAAAGCCCTATTCGCCCTCGCAGATCTCCGCCTTTGTCCTGCAGAAGATGAAAGAGACGGCGGAAAGCTATCTCGGGCAGAAGGTCGAACAGGCCGTCATTACGGTTCCGGCTTATTTCAACGACGCGCAGCGCCAAGCCACCAAGGATGCCGGCAGGATCGCCGGCCTGGAAGTGCTGCGGATCATCAATGAACCGACCGCGGCCTCGCTTGCGTACGGCCTTGACAAGCAGAAGAACGGCACGATTGCCGTCTACGATCTGGGCGGCGGCACCTTTGACATTTCCATTCTCGAGATCGGCGACGGCGTGTTCGAGGTGAAGTCGACGAACGGCGACACGTTCCTCGGCGGCGAGGACTTCGACATGCGGCTGGTCAACTATCTCGCCGACGAATTCCAGAAGGAACAAGGCATCGATTTGCGCCGCGACAAGCTCGCGTTGCAACGTCTGAAGGAAGCGGCGGAAAAGGCCAAGATCGAACTATCGTCGACGACGCAGACCGAGATCAATCTGCCCTTCATCACGGCGGATGCCAGCGGCCCCAAGCATCTCACCATGAAGCTGACCCGCGCGAAGTTCGAAGCGCTGGTCGACGATCTGATCCAGAAGACCATCCAGCCCTGCAAGCAGGCGCTCAAGGACGCTGGCGTCACGGCGGCCGAGATCAACGAGGTCGTGCTCGTGGGCGGCATGACGCGCATGCCCAAGGTGCAGGAGGTCGTCAAGCAGTTGTTCGGCAAGGAGCCGCACAAGGGCGTCAACCCGGATGAGGTGGTCGCCGTTGGCGCCGCGATCCAGGCGGGTGTGCTGCAGGGCGACGTCAAGGACGTGCTGCTGCTCGACGTCACCCCGCTCTCGCTCGGCATCGAGACCTTGGGCGGCGTGTTCACCCGCATCATCGACCGCAACACCACGATCCCGACCAAGAAATCGCAAGTGTTCTCGACCGCCGAGGACAACCAGAACGCGGTGACGATCCGCGTCTTCCAAGGCGAGCGCGAGATGGCGGCGGACAACAAGCTGCTTGGCCAGTTCGATCTGGTTGGCATTCCGCCCGCCCCGCGCGGAGTGCCGCAGATCGAGGTCACCTTCGACATCGACGCCAACGGCATCGTCAACGTCTCGGCCAAGGACAAGGCGACCGGCAAGGAGCAGCAGATTCGCATCCAGGCCTCCGGCGGCCTGACGGAAGCCGACATCGAGCGGATGATCAAGGACGCGGAGGCTCATGCCGAGGAGGACAAGAAGCGCAAGGCGGCGGTGGAAGCCAAGAACCACGCCGAGGCGCTCATCCACTCGACCGAGAAGGCCCTCTCGGAGCACGGGTCGAAGATCAACGATACCGAACGCCGTGCGATCGAAAACGCCATTGCCGATCTCAAGGAAGCGCTCAAGAGCGACGACTCTGCGGCGATCCAGGCCAAGACCAATGCGTTGGCGCAAGCGTCCATGAAGCTTGGCGAGGCGATGTATCGGCAGCAGCAGGAGGCGCAAAGCGCCCAGGCGAGCGGCGGCAACGGCGCCGGCACAGCCAAGAAAGAGGATGTCGTCGACGCGGAGTTCACCGAGGTCGACGACGACAAGAAGAAGTCTGCCTGACCACTCGGGTGCCGGCTCATGCGGATAAGGCGGCACAGCCGGCAGGCAAGCGTCACCCCCGGCTCCGCGTCGGGGGTCCGTCGTTCCGTCGCAAGGTGATGGATGGCCGGGCGCAAGCCCGGCCATGGCCTTGTGGAGGCATTGGGATCGAGGCCGCATGGCGAAGCGCGACTACTACGAGGTACTGGGTGTCTCGCGCGATTGCTCCGAAGCCGAGCTCAAGGCCGCGTTCCGCAAGCTCGCGATGAAACACCACCCGGATCGCAATCCGGGCGACAAGGAATGCGAGCACCGGTTCAAGGAGATCAACGAGGCCTACGACGTCCTCAAGGACGCCGAAAAACGCGCCGCCTATGATCGATTCGGGCACGCAGCGTTCGAGCACGGCGGCATGGGCGGGGCCCAGCACGGCTTCGGCGCCGACTTCGGTTCGGCATTCGCCGACATTTTCGAAGGCATTTTCGGAATGGGCAGCGGGCGCGGCCGCGGCTCCGGGCGCGAGCGCGGCTCCGATCTGCGCTACAACATGGAAATCGACCTCGAAGAGGCCTACCACGGCAAGACCGCGCAGATCCGCATCCCGACCCTGGTGACATGCGAATCCTGTTCAGGCACCGGGGCGAAATCCGGCACGCGACCGAAGGTCTGCGCGACCTGCGGCGGCGCAGGTCGCGTCCGTCACGCCCAGGGTTTCTTCACCCTGGAACGGACCTGCCCGATGTGCCAGGGGCGCGGGCAGGTGATCGACAATCCATGCCCGAATTGTGCGGGTGCCGGCCGTGTCACGCGCGAGCGCACCCTCTCGGTCAATATCCCCCCGGGCGTGGAGGACGGCACGCGCATCCGTCTGGCCGGCGAAGGCGAAGCCGGCCTGCGCGGCGGGCCTCCGGGCGACCTCTATATTTTCCTCACCGTGGCGCCACACGAATTCTTCCAGCGCGACGGCGCCGACCTGCATTGCCGCGTGCCCGTCTCCATGGTGACGGCCGCGCTCGGCGGCGAGATCGAGGTGCCCTCGATCGACGGCGGCAAGGCGCGCGTCAAGATTCCTGCCGGCACGCAGACCGGTCGCCGTTTTCGCCTGGCGGGGAAGGGCATGCCGGTGCTGCGCAGCAAGCAAACCGGCGACATGTACGTCCAGGTGACGGTGGAGACGCCGCAGAACCTTACCCGACGTCAGCGCGAACTCCTGGCCGAGTTCGAGAAGCTTTCCTCCGCCGAGACGCAGCCGGAGGCGGCTGGATTCTTCAGCCGGGTCAAGGAGTTTCTCGATGGACTGGGGAACCGGGACGGTGGCGGCGGCTGACCATCTTGTGACCCCGTCGGCGGTGCCGTATATCCGTCGACCAGCCTAGCGTGCAGAAGCGGCCCCGCCCGCCGGTTACGCGTGACCCGCGCCAATGTCCTCGTCTTCCTTCGCTCACAAGAAATCCTTGCGTCTCGATGACGAGATGCAGTTCATCCGGACATGGATCGAAAAGCCGATTTCGACCGGGGCGGTGATGCCGTCCGGCAAGGCGCTGGCCGCCGCGATGGCGCGCTACGTGGATCCGCATGCGGAGGGCCCGGTGGTCGAACTCGGACCCGGTACCGGTCCGGTCACCGAAGCGTTGGTCAAACGCGGCATCGATCCATCGCGACTGATCCTGGTCGAATTCAATCCCGATTTCTGCCGCCTGTTGCGCGCGCGCTATCCGGCGGCGACGGTGGTGCAGGATGACGCCTATCGGCTGCGCCGGGTTCTTGCGGCGCATATACGCAGCCCCGTGGCCGCGGTCGTTTCAAGTCTGCCGCTGCTGACCAAACCGCTGCGGGCGCGATTGCGCCTCATCTCCGAGGCCATGGCCCTGCTGAAGCCGGGCGCGCCGTTCGTGCAATTCACCTACGCCATGGTGCCGCCCATCCCCAAGGCGCTGTTCGGCATCACCGCGCAGGCCTCCGAACTGATCTGGCTCAATTTGCCCCCCGCGCGTGTCTGGGTGTACCGCGGATGTTGAACGACACGTCCCGGTAGTCCCGGCGGACGCGATTGGAACCGCCGATGGCGCTCCCGAAAATCCTGGTGTTTTCCGGTTCGACGCGCGCCGGCTCCTACAATGTGAAACTCGCCGCGCTGGCGGCCAAAGAACTGACCTTGATCGACGCCGAGGTCACGCGAATCTCGCTCGCGGATTATCCGCTGCCGATCTACGAAGCCGACTTCAACGCGCGCAGCGGGGAGCCTGCCAATGCGGTCAAGCTCAAGCACATGATCATGGCGCATCACGGCGTCTTCATCACCAGTCCCGAATATTCCGCCTCGGTCACGCCGTTGCTGAAGAATGCGATCGACTGGGTTTCGCGCGTGCGCGAGCGGGGCGACCCGGCCTATGCGGCGTTCAAGGGCCGCGTTTTTGCGATCGCCGCAGCCTCGCCCGGCCTGGGGGGCGGCCTGCAGTCCCTGGTCGCGCTCAGGCAAATTCTCGAATTGGGTTGCGGCGCGCTGGTGATCCCCGAACAGGTCGCGGTCCCGCGCGCGGATATGGCATTTGACGAAATGGACAACCTGATTGACAGCGGTCTTGCCAATCTTCTGCGGGCGCAGCTTGCGCGGCTCGTGGAGATCGCTCAGCTGATGATGTAGCCGACATGACGCTCGCCGCGCGGGAACGACTGATCGTTGCACTCGACCTGCCCTCGGTCGCGGCGGCCGAGACCATGGTACAGCGGCTGGGCGATACGGTGTGGTTCTACAAGATCGGATACCAGCTTGCGTTCGCCGGCGGCCTCTCGTTCGCGAAGAGCCTGATCGCGGCCGGCAAGCAGGTGTTTCTCGATCTCAAGCTGCACGATATCGGCCGTACCGTGCAGAAGGGCGTCGAAAGCGTTGCCGAGCTCGGCGCCACATTCCTCACCGTCCACGCCTATCCGCAAACCATGAAAGCGGCGGTCGCCGGCAAGCAGGGATCCACCCTTCGCATCCTTGCCGTAACCGTGCTGACCTCTTATGACGATGCCGATCTGGCTGCCGCGGGATACGACATGAGCGTCGCCGAACTTGCCGCTGCGCGCGCAAGCCAGGCGCGCGACACCGGCATTGACGGCCTGGTGTGCTCGCCCGCGGAGGCCGCCGATCTGCGCAAGCTGATCGGCCCGGGCATGGTCCTGGTGACCCCCGGCATCCGCCCGTCCGGGGCCGCGCCGGACGACCAGAAGCGGAGCGCGTCGGCGGCGGAAGCCGTCGTCGCCTCGGCGGATTATCTCGTGGTCGGAAGGCCGGTGCTGGAGGCACGGGATCCGAAGGCGGCGGCGGAAGCGCTTGTCGCCGAAATCGACGAGGCCAGGCATTGAAAACGGAGGTGCGTTCATGGCGAAGGGCTACTGGATCGGTCGTGTCGACGTGAAGAACGAAGAGGGTTACAAGCCATATGCCGCGGCCAACGCCGCGATCTTCAAAAAATACGGCGGCCGCTTCCTGGTCCGCGCGGGCAAGTTCGAATGCATGGAGGGCACCGCGCGTTCGCGCAACGTCGTCATCGAATTTCCGGACTATGCGACGGCCCTTGCCTGCTATCAGTCGCCTGAATACCAGGCCAACATCAAGGTACGGCAACCGCACTCGGTGGTCGACCTCATCGTGATCGAAGGCTATGACGGGCCTCAGCCATAGCGCGGGCGCGGGGACGTGACCGGCGCGGCGTTGCCCGCTATACCCGGCGAAGCCTTCCTGGAGATGCTTCCCGATGGCCGACTTGCGTCTGATCGTGGCCGGGGCCGGCGGGCGGATGGGTCGCACGCTGGTCAAGGCCATTGCCGAGAGCAGGGGCTTTGCGCTCGCCGGCGCCCTGGAGGATCCGCGCTCGCCGTTGATCGGCTGGGACTCCGGGACGCTCGCCGGGACGGCGGAGAACGGGGTCAAGCTTGTCGGTGACGCCAGCGCGTTGATCGAGGCGGCCGACGGGATTGTCGACTTCACGACGCCGCGTGCGACCGTCGGCTTCGCGGCGCTCGCCGCCCGGAGCGGCAAATTCCACATCACCGGCACGACGGGTCTTTCCGCGCAGGACGAGGCCAAGCTTCGGGAGGCCGCCGCATCGACCGTGATCGTCAGATCCGGCAACATGAGCCTCGGCGTCAATCTTCTGGCGGCGTTGACGCGCCGCGTCGCCAAGACCCTTGACGCGGCCTTCGACATCGAAATTCTCGAAATGCATCACAACCAGAAGGTCGACGCCCCTTCGGGAACCGCGCTCATGCTCGGTCGCGCCGCGGCGGAGGGCCGCGGCGTCGATTTCGACACGCACCTGGCCGGCGGGCGGGAAGGGCACACCGGCGCGCGCAAGGCCGGCGATATCGGCTTTGCGGTGTTGCGCGGCGGGACGGTCGTCGGCGAACACAGCGTCATTTTCGCCGGTCCCTTCGAACGGCTGGAGCTGGTGCACAAGGCGGAGGACCGCATGATCTTCGCGCGCGGCGCCTTGCATGCCGCCGCCTGGGCACGCGGACGGAAGCCGGGGTTTTACACGATGATGGACGTGCTTGGATTGAACGATTTCTGAGGCGGGCAATGACCGAACGGCTTCTCGTGCTCGTGCGCCACGGCCAAAGCGAATGGAACCGCAAGAACCTGTTCACCGGCTGGCGCGACGTCGACTTGACCGAGCAGGGCGTCAAGGAGGCACGCGCGGCCGGTCGACGGCTCAAGGCCGAGGGTTTCACGTTCGATGTGGCTTTTACCTCGGCGCTCAGACGCGCGCAGCATTCGCTCGACCTCATCCTGGAGGAACTGGGCCGGACGAAAATCCCGGTATTCAAGGATCAGGCCCTCAACGAGCGCGATTACGGAGATCTTGTCGGCCTCAACAAGGACGATGCCCGCAGGAAATGGGGCGAGCAGCAGGTCCACCTCTGGCGCCGCTCCTATGACGTAGCGCCGCCGGGCGGCGAAAGCCTCAAGGACACCTTGGCCCGGGCTTTGCCGTATTACGTGACGGAGATCCTTCCCCGCGTATTGCGCGGCGAGCGCGTGCTCGTGTCCGCGCATGGCAATTCACTGCGTGCCTTGGTCATGGTGCTCGATCGGCACACGCCTGACAGCATCACCCGATTGAACCTCGATACCGGCGTGCCGATCGTCTATCGGCTCAATGCGGATTCGACGGTCGCCTCGAGACGGGACCTGGCAGCCTAGTCAATTCTCGATTGCTTTGCTGCGTGCGCAATGCCCCCGCAATGGCGGGTCAAGGTGGTGCATCGCGCTGCGCCGCTTGCGGGCCTGCGGCGCGAGGCCCGCTGGTTTGCGCCGGAAAGGCGGCTTTCGCCGTGCGGGGCTCATGCGCCGGAAGCCAGTCGCGTTTGGACAGGTGTCCGGTACCGCGCTGCGCGGTCGGCATCGGTTTCCGGCACGGTTGCCGCCACCATCCCCGCTTCCCAGCCGAGCATGGCACGCTTGCGGGTCAAGCCCCAGTGATAGCCGGTCAGCTCGCCGTTTTTGCCAACGACCCGATGGCAGGGCACGACGAAGCAGATGGGATTCTTGCCGACCGCCGCGCCGACCGCGCGTGCCGCGCGCGGCGTGCCGGCGCGGGCGGCGAGGTCGGAATAGGAGATGAGCCTGCCCATCGGCACTTCCAACAGTCTCTCCCATACGCGCACTTCGAAGTCGGTCCCGATCAGCACCACGCGCAAGGGCTGATGCGGGCGCCACAGCGCGGGCTCGAATATCCGTCGCGCGGTCGCCGCCGTGGCCGCGAAATCCTCGACATAACGCGCCTTCGGCCAGCGCGCTCTCATATCGCGCAGCGCCGCGCGTTCCTTGCCCGGGTCGGCGAGCGCCAGGCCCGCCAATCCGCGCGGCGTCGTCATGACCAGCGCCGTGCCGAACGGCGACGGATGAAAGCCGTAGGTCATGGTCAGTCCTTCGCCGCCCGCCTTCCACTCGCCCGGCGACATCGCCTCGTGCACGACGAAAAGATCATGCAACCGGCCAGGGCCCGAAAGGCCGACCTCGTAAGCGGTATCGAGGACACTCGCCGAGGCGCGCAGCAATTCGCGTGCGTGATGGAGCGTCAGCGCCTGAAGGAACGCCTTGGGCGTGAGTCCGCACCAACGCCGGAAAAGGCGGTGCAGCTCCGGGGCCGACACGCCCACCGCCCGCGCAATCGTCGCAACGTCGGGCTGCGAACGCCAATGACCACGGATATGGGCGATCGTGCGGCGCACGACGTCGTAGTCGGCCGCCGCGGTTGCCAGCGACGGCGCGTCGGCGAAGCCCTCCCCTGCGGCTGATCGAGCTGATCGAGTTGCACTCATGAGCCGCATCTAGGACGGCGCAGGGTCGCTCGCCACCCGATTTCTAATTTCCGGCGGCATTGGCGGAAAATCATGGCGGAGCCGTCCTCCTCACCCCCCGCCTGGCTTCCGCCAGGGCTCCGGCAAGCGCCGCCGCAAAACTCGCCTTTTCGTCGGGCCCGAGGAAACCTGCGACCGTCAGCTCCTTTCCGCGCGAAACCAGGGACAGCCGCTCGATGCCGAACTCCGCGTGCACGACTTTTTCCAGCCGGACCCAGAGCGGGTTGAAGGCCCATTCACGCACCTGACCGCGGTGGCTGACCTTGCGCAGCGTCAGCGTTGATGGGGTGACCCTGACCTCCTCATAGGCGGCGGCGCGCCGATAATTGAGTTCGAACGCCCAGTAGAGCAGCAATGCGTCGAGCCCAAAAAAGCCGAACACGGGCCAGGCACCCATCAGCAGGAAGGCGATGCCGGCCATGAAGCTGATGAGGCCATAAGCGCCGATGAGGAGCCAGAAGCCGAAACGGTTGAGCGAACGGTGCGGAGTGATCACCGCGGAAAACAAAGTCGGCTCGAGCGGGTCGTTGTCCGGGCTCATCCTTGTCATTATACCAAAACAATGGGCAGAAAACCGCGCGGCCGGACGGTCACCACAAGGCGTCCGCCGCGAGTGCGC
This sequence comes from Pseudolabrys sp., assembly GCA_019689975.1. Lineage (GTDB taxonomy): Bacteria > Pseudomonadota > Alphaproteobacteria > Rhizobiales > Xanthobacteraceae > Pseudolabrys. The sequence continues at coordinate 145,249 of JADGGK010000001.1, read as the reverse complement.
AAGCGAAAGACGGCTCGTCTCAAGCCGCCCGCAAGTCGGCGTGCGGCCGGCGCCAAGGCGTGGCACGGCGCTCCGCCGCAATGGACGCGGGCCGAGATCGCGGAGGCGTTCCAAAGATTTGCGGCCGCCAACCCCGAACCCCGGGGCGAACTGCGGCATATCAATCCGTTCACCCTGCTGGTTGCGGTGGTGCTCTCCGCCCAAGCAACCGATGCGGGCGTGAACAAGGCGACGCCCGCGCTGTTCGCCGTCGCCGATACGCCGGAAAAAATGATTGCGCTCGGCGAAGCGAAGCTGCGCGAGCTGATCAAAACCATCGGCCTCTACCGCACCAAGGCCAAGCACATCATCGCGTTGTCGCATCGCCTCGTCGCCGAACATGGAGGGCAGGTGCCCTGCTCGCGCGAGGCGCTCGAAGCCCTGCCCGGGGTCGGGCGCAAGACCGCGAATGTCGTGCTCAACATCGCTTTTGGGCAACCAACGATTGCCGTGGACACGCATATATTCCGTGTGAGCAACCGCACCGGCCTCGCCACCGGTAAAACGCCCCTCGAGGTCGAGGCGAAACTGGAGCAGGTCGTGCCGGCGCCGTATAAGCGCCACGCGCACCATTGGCTTATCCTGCACGGGCGCTACACTTGCCTCGCGCGCAAGCCGCTGTGCGAAAGATGCATCATCGCCGACTTGTGCAAATGGCCGGGAAAGACCGTCACGTGAAAGTAATCCGGGGGAGAGTCTATGGAAGGATCAGTCGGCGCCGGATCTATCGATCGTAGCGAGGCGGGGACACTATTTGCCGATGCCGGCCTGTCGGCGAAAGCCGGTCTCGCCTGGATGAGAAAGGCGCCGGCCTTCCGCGCCGGGTTCACCCGCGACGCCGCCGCCGCCGCGAAATACCTGCGGACCGGTGCCGTGTTTCTTTCCCGGCTGCCGCCGAAGGCAAAACGAACGCGCGCGCAGCAAGCGGCCGCAGAAGCCATTCAACGTAATTGCCGCAACCTGCGCGAGCGGTTTCTCGCGCGGCACGCCGCAACCGTCTATCGCAAGCTCACCAGGAATCTCGAAAAATTTCTCCGGGTGGACGAACTGGCCTATGCCGCCGCCAAACTTGTTCCCGGTCTGACGCCGACACGCGAGGAGGTCGAGGCCGAAAGCCGCCGGGTACAAAGCGAGAAGGATGGTGTCGAGATCGACCAGGGGATCTTTCTCGCGCAGGTGCTGGCCGTTCCCGAGATCGGCATGCATCTTTGCGAGGCCATGTTGCGGCCGCGCCACGAGGCGGTCGCTCGCGTGAAGGAGTTCATCGAAAGAGGCGTCGCCGATTTGGGCCCCGCGCGCGTCGAGCGGCAGGGCAAGGCGGCGGTGGTCACGTTGCGCAACCCGCGTTATCTCAATGCGGAGGACGAGGGAACGCTCGACGAGACGGAAATCGCCGTCGACATAGCGCTGCTTGATCCGCTCAGCGAGATCTGCGTCTTCCGCGGAGACGTGGTGGATCACCCGAAATATCGCGGCCGGAGGATCTTCTGCGCCGGCATCAATCTCACCCACCTCTATCGCGGCAAGATCTCCTATCTTTGGTACATTCGGCGCGACATGGGTATCGTCAACAAGATGATGCGGGGGCTTTCGCTCACGGACTCGCAGGGGGCCGACGAAATATACGGCGGCACGCGCGAAAAGCCCTGGATCGCCGAGGTCGACGCCTTTGCGATCGGCGGCGGATGCCAGTATCTGCTGGCGATGGATTACGTTGTCGCCGGTAGCGACGCCTACATGACGTTGCCGGCCCGTAAGGAAGGAATCATTCCCGGTGCCGCCAATCTGCGCCTGCCGCGTTTCGTCGGCGATCGCATCGCGCGGCAGGCGATTTTGATGGGACGCAGGCTCGATTGCGACACGCCGGAAGGCCGCATGATCTGCGACCTGATCGTGCCGCCCGCGGAAACGGAACGCGCGGTGGCGCGCGTGGTCGAGGAGTTCACCGGGTCGGGAGTCGTCAGCGCCGCCGGCAATCGACGCGCATTGCGTGTCGGCGAGGAGCCCCTCGATCTCTTCCGTCGCTACATGGCCGTGTACTGCCGCGAGCAGGCCTATTGCCATTTCAGCCCGGCATTGATCGCCAATCTGGAACGGCACTGGAACGCGGCGCAACGCAAGATATGAACGGTTTTGCCAACGCCCCTCCGGCGTTTTCGGAATAGATCGAGTCAACGGAAACCCGATTGGAAAACCGCATGGCCAAGCCGTCCGCCGCCGCCCTCGCTCCCAGGCGCAGCGAGCTCGAGCCGATCGAGCTTGCGTCGCGGGACGAGATCGCGGCCCTACAGCTCGAGCGGCTGAAATGGTCGGTCGCTCACGCCTACGACAACGTCCCGCACTATCGCGCCGTTTTCGACAAGGCGGGCGTTCATCCCGGCGATATCAAGCAGCTCTCCGACCTCGCCGGACTGCCCTTCACCACCAAGGAGGACCTGCGCAGGAATTATCCCTTCGGCATGTTCGCATTGCCGCGCGAGAAAGTGCTCCGCATTCACGCCTCGTCGGGCACCACGGGCAAGCCGACGGTGGTCGGTTACAGCGCGCGCGACCTCGACACCTGGGCCGCGCTGATGATGCGCTGCATGCGCGCGAGCGGCTGCAAGCCGGGCATGCTCGCACACAACGCCTATGGTTACGGCCTTTTCACCGGCGGTCTCGGCTTCCACCTCGGCGCGGAGCGGATGGGCATGACGGTGGTTCCCGTATCGGGCGGCATGACCGAGCGCCAGGTACAGCTGATCAACGATTTCAAGCCCGACGTCATTTTTGTCACTCCGAGCTACCTGCTGGCTATACTCGACGAATTCCGGCGGCAGGCGCTCGATCCGCGACAATCATCGCTCAAGATCGCGATGTGCGGTGCGGAACCGTGGTCGGAAGCGATGCGCCGGGAGATCGAGAGCGCGTTCGACCTGCACGCGATCGACAATTATGGCCTTTCCGAAATAATCGGCCCCGGCGTGTCCTGCGAATGTATCGAAAGCAAGGACGGCTTGCACATTTGGGAGGACCATTTCTATCCGGAGATCGTCGATCCGGCGACCGGCGAAGTCCTTCCCGACGGCGAGGTCGGAGAGCTGGTATTGACGACGCTGAGCAAGGAGGCGATGCCGATCATCCGCTATCGTACGCGTGATCTGACCCGCCTCATGCCGGGTACGGCGCGTTCGCTGCGACGCATGCAGAAGGTCAGCGGCCGCTCCGACGACATGATGATCGTGCGCGGCGTCAATGTTTTTCCCAGCCAGATCGAGGAAATTCTGCTCAAGGACGAACGACTGGCCCCGCATTTTGTTCTCGAGCTGCGGCGTCTGGAGCGGCTCGACGAACTTACCGTCGTCGTCGAGGCGCGTCCGGGTGCCGATGAAGGCGCTTATGCGGCGTGCGAACGCGATCTTGCGCACCATATCAAGGCAATGATCGGCGTCACCGCGGCCGTCCGCGTCGTGAAGGCAGGCACCCTAGAGCGCTCGGTCGGCAAGGCCAAACGCGTCGTCGATTTGCGAAATCGTTAGGCCCCTCAGCGAACGGGCTCGATCAATTCGGCGCGCCGGCCGGCAATCGCCTTGTGGACGTGGACCATGAATGCCATGGCGAAGACGGGAGTGGCGAAGTTCACGATGGGAATGGAGACAAATACGGCAATCACCATGCCGGCCAGGAAGACGTGGCTCGCGTTCGCGCGCCGCAGATCCTTCGCTTCGCGGGGCGAGCGGAAACGCATCGCGGCGAGCTCGAAATACATACGGCCGAGCAGATAGGAATTGGCGAGGAACAGAACGACGATCCCGAGACCGGCCGTCAGCACGAAAGGAAGCGTGCAAAGATAAACGATAATCGCCAGCAGCCCGATCTTTCCGCCTTCGGCGAGCGCGCGCATGAGCGGCAGGGCCCGGCCCGCGGGTTCGGCGGGATAGTGACGGCGCTCGACCGCCTCCGCCGTCTCATCAACAAAGAAACCGGCAATGAAGGATGTGACCGCGGGCATGATAAACAACGCGCCCGTCACGATGCCGAAACCCGCAAGGATCGAGAGCAGCCATGCCAATGCCGCCCACGCCGCATGATTGGTGTAGCCGGTTGCCTGTTCCGCCCACTCCGCGCCGCTCAACGCCAACGCGGCAAGCGCGCGATGCAGCGCAATGCCGACGACCACAAGCAGAGCCAAGGCCAGCCCGACAGCTTTCATCAATATCGCGCGCAAGGGCGGCATGAACAGTTGCGCGAGCGCTTTGCCGACGGCCTCGACCATGACGAGGACGTAAGCGAGGCAAAGCCGACGGGCAAGAGCGATCGACAAAAATTCCGGCACGGTGGTCGCGCCGGAGGAAACACGACACGTGGTCTTCATGATCGACGGCGCATTTGGCATCATGCCTGTCGGTTTGCGTGGCGGTCCGGACGCCGACAGGTTTCCCGGCCCGCACCGATGATCCGGTCTTCGGACGCGCGGCGCATGACTGATCTTGCCCCGCCGCAAGACGTCGCACGACGCGCGCATGATGGTTGCGCGTTCGTGAAACGGGGACGCGATTTTCGACAACAGTCTCGAGACCAGTTGATGCGTCGAGGCGATCGCGGGCGGCCAAGGAATCGGCTCGAGGGGTTCGCACCTCATTGGATCGTCTGCAGCGCCTCGCTGTCCGTTGTGACCAGCGCCGCATCGTCCTTCTCCCGCGATGGAATGTCGGCCCACGTCATGGCCTTGTAGTCGAATCCCTGCATGATGGTCGGCTTGACCACCTCGAAATAAGGCGAGATGTCGAAGTCGCGAGGAGCGAACAACGAAGAATGGCGAATTTCCAGGATCTCGCGCCTTGCCTGTTCGCTCTCGACCCGCGTCACTCTGGGAAGGATGGGATAACGGACGCTTTCGAAGGCCTGCGCGATCAAGGCCGAGCAGATGATTCTCGTGGGATGTCCCGAGCCGAGGGCGATCATGCGCCGGCGCCAGCGCTGTGGCACCGGGAGCGGAAACAGATAGCGCATGAGGTCGATGATGTTCTTGAGGTCGTAGTCAAAGCCGATGCGTTCGGCGGCATAGGCGCACACGCGTGCGCGATCCTCTTCCGTGAGTCCAACCGGGCGACAGATGCGCGTGTGATAACGCGCGTATTTCGAAAGCGGCACCGCGACAACGCCCTGCCCGATATTGGCTTCCACCAGCACCAAGGGTTCGCCGTCCTCGGCGACGCGGTCGCCGATCGGTCCCACATAGAGCGCGGCATGGGACCATGTGGACTGGGTCAGGTATTTGATGACTCCGGAAATATGGTTGTTGCCCTCGACCAGCAGCACATCGCCGGGTCTCAGCGTGGCACGCAACAGATTCGGATCGCTCGGCGTGAACGGCTCGTAGCCCGGCGCCGGCTTCTCCAGATAACGGGCGAGCATTCGCCCGACGCGCTCGATCACCCACCCCATGGCGCGGTCACTTGCGCGTCTGCCCCCGAGGCCGTCGCTGACACGGTTTCGTTTGACGGCGCGGACTTCGCGCTTTTCGCTGCGGTGAATTTAACGAGGACTCATTGCAATTTGGTTCATTGACGTCGAACCGACGGTTGCCCAAGATCCCGGATGGGCGGGGCTCACCTCCTCAAGCATCTTGGTCTGTGGGGTCTGCGGCGCGTCCGTTAACCGAACGCATACCATGTTGGTCAATCGCCGTCGGAAGGCACTCATTGCGTGGTCGAGCGGCAAGGACAGCGCCTGGGCGCTTTATGAGGCACGGCGGTCGGGAGACTACGAAATCATCGGGGCGCTCACGACCGTGACCGACCCGTTCGCGCGCGTGAGCATGCACGGCGTACGCGAGGAACTGCTCCGGGCGCAATGTGAGGCCGCCGGTCTGCCGGTCCGCATCGTCCGCATTCCCTTCCCCTGTCCGAACGAGATTTACGAACGCGAGATGGGCAAAGCGGTCGCGCAAGCCAGACTCGACGATGTCACGCATATTATTTTCGGCGATCTGTTTCTACAGGACATTCGCGACTACCGGGAGCGGCAGCTCGCCGGCAGTGGCATTACGCCGGTATTCCCGCTTTGGCTGCGGCCGACCATGGCGCTTGCGCGCGACATGATCGAGGGCGGGCTGGCGGCCCATATCGTCGTGGTTGATTGCCGGAAACTCACGGCCGATTTCGCCGGACGGCGATTCGACGCAGCTCTGCTCGCCGACCTTCCTCCCGGCGTCGATCCTTGCGGCGAGAACGGCGAGTTCCATTCATTTGTTTCGGCGGGTCCCATGTTCACGCGCCGCCTCGCCGTCACCGTCGGCGCGCGAATGGAGCGCGACGGCTTCGTCTATGCGGATCTGACCGCGGCGTGATTGCAGAACCGCCGGCGGCAGGACCGCCGGTGCCGCGCCCGGTCGGGTTTGCGGAAGGAAATGGCCGCAATGCTGGCGCAGCCGCGACAACGCGGCGGGTAGGCTGCGCGTCGTGCGGTGTTCGCGGGTCAGCCCCGCAGCGTTGCGCCGGTGCGCTTGGCCACTTCCGCGACAATGCGCTGACCGAGCGCGCCAATCTCCTCCTCGGTCAGGGTCTTCTCGCGCGGCTGGATCGTGACGGCAATCGCGATCGATTTCTTGCCCGGTTCGATTCCCTGGCCCGAGTAAACATCGAAGACCGTGACCCCGGCAATCAGCTTGCGGTCGGCGTTTTGCGCCGCGCGTACGATGTCGGCTGCCTGCGTGCGCGCGTCGACCACGAAGGCGAAATCGCGCTCGATCGGCTGGAAGGGAGAGAATTCCGGCGCCGGTCTTGCTCGCGTCGCCTTGGCCCTCGGTTCGGGAACGGCCTCGAGAAGAATCTCGAAACCGGCGAGCGGGCCGTCCGCCTTCAGCTCCGCGAGCACGCGCGGGTGGAGTTCGCCGAAATGACCGATCACCGTCTTCGGCCCCAGTTGGATGGTGCCGCTGCGGCCGGGGTGGAACCAGGAGGGAGCTCCGGGTAGGACTTGCAAAGCCCGGATCGGCGCGCCGAGCTCGCCCAGCACGGCCAGTGCATCGGCCTTGGCGTCGAAGGCATCGACGGGCGCTGCAATACGCGACCAATGACGACCAGCGCCGTCGGGCTTGGCAAGCCCGCGCCGCAGGCCCGCGGCCGCCGTGAGTTGATCCTGGGGGCGGTCGCCCCTGAAAACCTGGCCGACCTCGAACAGCGCCACATGGGCGAAGCCGCGGTCCGCGTTCCTTTGCGCTGCCGCGATCAGGCCGGGGAGCAGGCTCGGCCGCATGTCGGAAAGTTCCGCCGCGATCGGGTTGGCAAGCGCCAATTCGGGACTTCCGCCGCCAAACAGCACCGCCTCGCGCTTCGAGATGAAGGACCAGGTCACCGCTTCGGTCATGCCGCGCGCCGCTAGCGTGCGCTTGGCCTTGCGCGTGCGGTTCTGCATCGCGGTCAGCACGGGTTTGCGCGCCTGCTCGCCGCGCGGGAACGGCACCGCGGGCACGCGATCGACCCCGATCACGCGCACGATCTCCTCGACCAGGTCCGCTTTGCCGTGTACGTCCGGCCGCCATGACGGCACCGCGACCTTGACGCGCTCGCCTTGACCGCTGACGAAGAAGCCGAGCTTCTCGAGGACGCGGCGCATGTCGCCGAGCGGCAGTTTCAATCCGGTGAGACGGGCAAGCTCGCTTTGCGGGAAGTCAATCACCTTTTCCCGTTTGGGCGCGGGATCGCCGGCAACCACGATGTCCGACGGCTCACCGCCGCACAGATCGATCACCATCTGCGTCGCAAGTTCAAGACCCGGAAGGGTGAAATTCGGGTCGACGCCGCGCTCGAAGCGATAACGCGCGTCGGAATTGATCCCCAGCTTTCTTCCGGTCTGCGCGATGTTGAGCTCGTTCCATAATGCCGATTCGATAAGAACCTCGGTCGTGCTCGCGGAGCAACCCGTGGCCTCCCCGCCCATGATGCCGGACAGCGATTCGACGCCCTTCCCGTCGGCGATGACGCAGACGGTATCATCGAGCGTATAGGTCCTTCCGTCGAGCGCGAGCAGCGTTTCGCCGTTTCTTGCCCGCCTTACGACCAGGTCGCCGTGCACCTTCGCCGCGTCGAACACGTGCAACGGCCGACCGCGGTCATAGGTGATGTAATTGGTGATATCGACAAGCGCGTTGATGGGGCGCAGGCCGATCGCCTTCAGTCTTCTCTGCATCCAGCGCGGCGAAGGCCCGTTCTTGACGCCGCGCACCAGGCGCAGCGCGAAGGCGGGACACAAGTCGGCCGCCTCGATCATGACCTTGACCGGACAGGGATACCTGCCTCTGACCGGTTTCGGGCTGTTGGGCTTGTAGTCGCCGATCAATGCGGCGCCGAGGTCGCGCGCGATGCCGTTGACGCCGGTGCAATCCGGGCGGTTGGGCGTCAGGTTGATCTCGATAACCGGGTCGTCGAGACCGGCATAGGCGGCGTAGGATTGGCCCACCGGCGCGTCGTCCGGCAGCTCGATGATGCCTTCGTGATCGTCCGAAAGCTGCAGCTCGAATTCGGAGACCAGCATGCCGCGGCTTTCGACGCCGCGGATCGTACCGACCTGCAATACCGTGTCCTTGCCGGGAATATAGGCGCCCGGCGGAGCGAAGACGCCCTTCATGCCCGCGCGCGCATTGGGCGCGCCGCATACGACCTGAACCGGCGCGCCCGCGCCCGTATCGACCATGCAGACACGCAGGCGATCGGCGTTCGGATGCTTTTCGGCCGAAATCACCGAGGCGACGACGTACGGCTTGAGCAGCGCGGCCCGGTCCTCGACCCGCTCGACCTCAAGACCGATCATGGTGAGTTTGTCGACAATCTCGGCAAGCGACGCGTCGGTTGCGAGATGGTCCTTCAGCCAAGCAAGCGTGAATTTCACGAGCTCAATCCCCCCGCGAGCGTTGGGAAGTCGAGCGGCCGGAACCCGTAATGCGACAGCCAACGCACATCGGCCTCGAAAAAGGCGCGCAGGTCGGACATGCCGTATTTCAGCATGGCGATACGGTCGATGCCCATGCCCCAGGCAAATCCCTGAAATTCTTCGGGATCGAGCCCGCAATTGCGCAGCACATTGGGATGCACCATGCCGCAGCCGAGGATCTCGAGCCAGTCCTCGCCTTCGCCGAAGCGAATTTCGTTCTTCTCGCGTCGGCACTGGATATCGACTTCCAGCGATGGCTCGGTGAAGGGGAAAAACGAAGGGCGGAAGCGCATCTTTACGCTGCCGACCTCGAAGAAGGCCTTGCAGAATTCCTCGAGGATCCACTTCATGTGGCCAAGATGCGCCCCTTTGTCGATGACGAGACCCTCGACCTGATGAAACATCGGCGTGTGGGTCTGATCGGAGTCGCTGCGATAGGTGCGGCCGGGAATGATGACGCGAATGGGCGGCTTCTGCGCGAGCATGGTTCGCACCTGCACCGGCGATGTATGCGTGCGCAGGAGCAGGCGCGAGCCGTCCGGTTTGGGATGGAAATAAAACGTGTCATGCATGTCCCGTGCCGGATGGCCTTCGGGGAAATTCAATTTGGTGAAATTAAAATCGTCGGTTTCGATGTCCGGGCCTTCCGCGAGGCCAAAACCCATGTCGGCGAAGATGGCGATGAGCTCATCGATCACCTGGGTGATAGGGTGCACGCGCCCCGTTTCGGTCGGCGCGTCCGGCACCGGCAGCGTGACATCGACCGTCTCGTTTTTGAGACGCGCATCGAGCGCCGCGGCGGCCAGCGTCTCTCTGCGCGCGGCAATGGCGGCCGACACCTTGTCTTTGAGATTGTTGATGGTCGGCCCGTGCAGCCTGCGTTCGGCCGGCGTCATTCCGCCCAGCGTCTTGAGCAAAGCGGTGATGGCCCCGTTCTTGCCGAGTGCTGCCACGCGGACGGCCTCGAGCGCCGGTTCGTCCTGAGCGGCGGCGATGCGCTGTAATATGTCGCGCTCAAGGGTTTCCAAATTGTCCGCAGCGACCATCAAGCAGCTCCCGGTTTCGTCGTCGGCGGGACGTGGACGAATCCGCAGACCCATCTGTCGATTTGGTCCGTGTCATCAATCGCGACGGATAAATGCCGTCCGATGCGAAGGCCACGGCCAGCGATCACGCCGGCAGTGCGGCCTTGGCCTTTTCCACGATCGCCTGGAACGCGGCGGGTTCGTGAATGGCGAGATCGGAGAGCACCTTGCGGTCGACCGCCAAGCCGGCCTTGGCGAGGCCGTCGATGAAGCGGCTGTAATTGAGCCCGAACGGCCGTACCGCGGCGTTCAGGCGCTGGATCCAAAGGGCGCGAAACGAGCGCTTGCGCCGTTTGCGGTCGCGATAGGCGTACTGATTGGCCCGCTCGACCGCCTGCTTGGCGATACGGATCGTGTTCTTGCGGCGGCCGTAATAGCCCTTGGCGGCGCGGTAGACTTTCTTGTGCTTGGCGCGGGCGGTGACGCCACGTTTGACGCGTGCCATGACGGGATCTCCCTGCGGGTAATGCGATGGTGTCGACCGCGGCGGACGCGCGCGGTCGCGGTCCGGTCAGCCGTTCGGCAGCCAATATTTCTTGATGGTCTCGCCGTCGGTCTTGAACAGGACGCTGGTGCCGCGATGCTCGCGGATCTGCTTGGTCGTCCGCTTGATCATGCCGTGGCGTTTGCCCGACTGCTGGTATTTCACCTTGCCCGTGGCGGTGATCTTGAAGCGCTTCTTGGCGCCCGATTTGGTCTTCAATTTGGGCATTCGGCTCTCCTGTCGGGCTGCGCCGTCGGCGCAGCCAAAAATTCGCTAGAAGGGACAATCCCTTATAGCCCCATGCTCGGGATTGAGCGTGATCGCGGCCACGGCAGCCCTGAAAGCCGGGCGGCGAAACGCGGCGGTTATGGCAGAGCCGGCGCGACCTGGCAACGGTCGCAACGGCGCGCCGCGCTCAGCGCGGCGCGAGCACCATCACCATCTGTCGACCCTCGAAGCGGGGCTCGGACTCCACCTTGGCGAGGGCGCCGGTATCCTCCTTGACCCGGTTCAGCAATTGCACGCCGAGTTCCTGGTGGGCCATTTCGCGTCCGCGGAAGCGCAAGGTGATCTTCACCTTGTCGCCTTCTTCGAAGAAGCGTTTCATCGAGCGCATCTTCACCTGGTAGTCATGGTCGTCGATCATCGGTCGGAGCTTGATCTCCTTGACCTCGACGATTTTTTGCTTTTTGCGCGCCTCGGCCGCCTTCTTCTGCGCCTGGTATTTGTATTTCCCGTAATCCAGGATCTTGCAGACCGGAGGCGAGGAATTAGGCGCGATCTCCACGAGATCGAGCCCGGCCGCGTCGGCCATGCTCAAGGCGGTGTGGATGTCGACGACGCCTTTGTTCTCGCCATTGCTGTCGATCAGCTGGACCTCACGGGCACGGATCTCCTCATTGACGCGCGGGCCGTCTTTGGCGACGGGCAGCGCCGACTTCATCGGACGACGAATGGCTTTTTTCTCCTCAAGCTGTTGCAACAATCCCGCGCGCCTCATCCGGGCCGCGGATGATGAAAGATTGGTACAAAACGCGAATAAGTCAACGCGTGCGGTGGCGGTGGCTGCCCGCGGCGTCGCCCGATCCGATCAAATCGTTCAAATTGCTTTCGATTTTATTGCTGCCCGCACGCGTCCGCGGCCAGCACCTGCCGGTAAAGCCGCAGCGTCTGGGCGGCGATTGTTTCCGCGTTGAAGTGTCCTGCCATCCATGCGCGCCCGCGCTCGCCCATGGCCTGCCGCTCACTTTCCGACATCGCGAAGAGGCGGATCAGCGCCGCGGCCAGGGCGGCGTCATCCCCGGCACGGAACCGCAGGCCGGTGCTGGAATGATCCGGCACGGCCGGCGCCGTCAGCACCACGTCGGGACCGGCGGCGAGGTCGGAGACGATCACCGGACGCGCCATTGCCTGCGCCTCCAAGATCGCGCGCTGCAATCCCTCGGGTTGGACCGCCGCGGACACGACCACGGAGGCTGCGGCATAGGCGGCCGGCATGTCGGCGACGGGCGCGGCCATGCGGATCACGTCCATCGTGCCGCTGGCGAGCACGAGATCCCACAGCTCCCCGGTGTAACGCGTACGGCCCCGGTCTTCGCCCACGAGAACGCAGAGGAAATCCCGCAAGCCCATGTCCTTGAGCCGGCGCATGGCCCGCACCACGACGTCATGGCCTTTGCGGCGCAAAATGCGGCCGGTCACCAGTACAACCTTGCTGTTGCGCGCGACACCCCAGGCTTCGCGCATCGCATCAATGCGCGTGCGGCTTACGCGTGCAGGGTCGAAACGTTCGAGATCGACGCTTACGGGGATGACCGCAATCGTCTCCCACGGCGTGCCGTAGCGGTCGTGGATCAGCTGTGCAATCTGCTCGCTGACCGCAATGACGCGATCGCCGCGGGCCATGACCCCGTTGTAGTAGTGTTTGAACAGGTTCTGCTCGCGAAACCCCTTGTACCAGCTGGTCACAAAGGGGCGATTGAGACGCCGCGCCGCCGCCGACGCGCTCCAGGCGGCGGCGCGACCGAGCGCGTGAATGATGTCGCAGCGCCGCGCGCGCGCGAGCCGCGCCAAGATGCGGGCGTGGCGCAGCACGGTGAACGGATTGTTGCCCACGTCGAGCGGGACGAATTCTCCTCCCGCCGCCGTGACGTCAGCGGCAAGCCGGCCCGCGCGCGACACCACCACCGCGCGGTTTTCCGCTGCGGCAAGGATGCGCGTCAGTTCAACGGCGCCGGCGTCGGCAGCGCCTCCGTCGAGACTCGGTACCACGATGAGGACCCCGAACGCGCCGCCGCAAGAGGCCAAGCCGAGCCTTCCGCGTTCCCCGACAGGGCTTGCGGGCCGAGGGATCAACACCGGCTCGTCGTCCTCCGACGCAGGGTGGGAAAGGAAGTGGGGCATCGGTCGCCGTCAAACGCGAGTCGGCCCGGCCGAAATCATCCGTCCAACGGACGGACGCCTTGCAGATAACGCGGCGCGCGCTATGGACCCGCGGTCAGGGCTTCGGCATTGTTTGCGGCGAAACCATGACATCGGGGGCTGCCCCGGGATGGTCCCGAGTGGCGAGGCTGCCGCAGGCAATGTCCGACCGCGCTCCAGTTTTCTTGACGATCAGGACGCCGCCCGAGCGCGACATTGCCGTGCGCTACCGCGAGGGCGGATCCCCCGGCCTGTTTTGGCTTGGCGGGTTCAAGTCCGACATGAAAGGGACCAAGGCTCAGGCCCTCGATCGCTGGGCGCAGACGCATGGGCGCGCCTGCATACGCTTCGACTATTCCGGCCACGGCGAGTCGGGCGGGGCATTCGTCGACGGCACGCTCAGCCGTTGGCTGGAGGAAAGCTACGAGGTCTACAAACATTTTGCGCGCGGTCCCCAGGTGGCGATCGGCTCCTCAATGGGAGGTTGGCTCGCGCTGCTCCTCGCCGAACGTCTTCGCGAGCGCAAGGACGCGCCCCCGCTCGTCGGCATGGTGCTGATCGCGCCGGCGGTCGATTTCACGGAAGAGTTGATGTGGCGGCAGTTCCCGGAAGCGGTCAGGCGAGAAATCGACGCGAAAGGAATCTGGCTCCGGCCCTCGAGCTATGACGAGGCCCCCTATCCGATCACCAAGGCGCTCATCGAGGACGGCCGCAAACATCTGATGATGGGACGGTTGATCGAGCCGGGCTGTCCGGTGCACATTCTGCAAGGGGTGAAAGACCCGGACGTTCCCTGGCGCCATGCGGTCGAGCTCGTCGCGCGTCTGTCGCGCGACGATGTCGTGCTGACCCTGGTCAAGGACGGCGACCATCGCCTCTCGCGGCCCGAGGACATCGAGCGAATGATTGCGGCCGTGGAAGAACTCAGCCGCATCGAGAGTCCGGGTTGAGCGGGAAGTTCAACGCTGAACCCGGGCGACGTCGCGCTCGCGCATCGCCGCGACCCATTCCTCGCGCACCGTCGCGTCATCGTCGGCGGCGGCCGCGGCAAGCGCGGCGAATTCGTCCTGCGGCAACAGCCGCGAAAGCGCCCACACCGCCGCTCCCCGCACCAGCGGCGAGGCGTCGTTCAAGCCGCGCGCGGCTTCGCGCGCAAGCCCTGGCTCACCCGAATTGCCAATGGCAATCAGGACGTTGCGTACAAATCGGTCGCGACCAGTGCGCTTGATCGCGGTTTTCGCGAACAAGGTGCGGAACTGCGCGTCGTCAAGGCGGGCGAGTTCGGCAAGCGCCGGCGCGCGCAGCGCGGCGCGTGCGGCAAGTCGCGCCTCCCGACCCGCGCGTGCGAATTTGTTCCACGGACACACCGCCAGGCAGTCGTCGCAGCCGAAAATGCGGTTGCCGATGGCCGGGCGCAACTGGCGCGGGATCGGTCCCTTGTGCTCGATGGTCAGATACGAGATGCAGCGCCGCGCATCGAGCCGATAGGGCGCAGGGAAGGCCGCGGTCGGGCAGACGTCGAGACACGCACGACAGCTGCCGCAGCGATCCGTTTCCGGTTTATCCGGGGGCAAGGGAAGCGTGCTGAAGATCGTCCCGAGAAAGAGCCACGAGCCGTAATGTCGCGATACCAGGTTCGTATGTTTGCCTTGCCAGCCGAGCCCGGCGCTGGCGGCGAGCGGCTTTTCCATCACCGCCGCGGTATCGACGAAGACCTTGACCTCGCCGCCGGCATTGGCGAGAAGCCAGCGCGCCAGTTCCTTCAACCGCGACTTGATGAGGTCGTGATAGTCATCGCCCTTGGCGTAGACGGAGATCGCGCCGCGATCCTTCTGTCGGATGACGGAGAGCGGATCCTCGTCAGGCCCATAGTTCATGCCGAGCACGATCACCGATTGCACATCGGGCCACAGCGCGCGCGGCGAGGCGCGGCGGGCGGCGCTCGTTTCCAGCCAGGCCATGTCGCCGTGAAAGCCGCCGGCGAGAAAGGCCTCGAGCCGCCGCTTTGCCTCCGGCGTGGCATCGGGGTGAGTGATGCCGACGACGTCGAAACCCAGGGTGTGCGCGCGGGCGATGAGTGCCGTCTTGATCGCCGTTGGGTCGGTCAAAAGTCGAGGTCGGCATAGTTTTTTGCCGGCGGCACCCCGGCCAGCACGTCGGCCAGGATCGGTCGGAACGACGGTCGCGACTTCACCCGCGCATACCAGTTCTTTGCCGCTTCGTCTTCGTTCCACGGTACTTCGCCCAGGTAATCGGCGGCGGACAGGTGGGCGGCCGCCGCAAGATCGGCAAGCGAAAGGCGCTCGCCGGCGAGCCAGTCGCGCGTGCGCACCAGCCAGCCGAGATAGGCCAAATGATAGCGCATATTGTGGCGCGCCGCGCGCAGCACGTCGGTATCGGGCGGACCGCCCCCTTGTTCCTGCGTCATATGACGCTTGAAGACGCGCTCGGTGACCAGGGGACCGCTGACCTCGGCGTGAAACTTGTCATTGAACCAGCTTGCGAGCCGTCGCACCTCGACGCGGGCTCGCGGCTGCAGGGGCATCAGCCTGTCGTCCCCCGACCCGTTGGCTCGGGTCTCCTCGATATATTCGGCGATGATCGCGGCGCCGGGGATCGGCGGCTCGCCCTCCGCGACGAGTACCGGAAGCTCGCCGGCCGGATTGAGCAGCAGGAATTCCTCACGCCGTTCCCAGAAGCGCTCTTCCACGTCGCGCGCCTCGATACCGTATTCCCCCAGGATCAACCGCACATAACGCGAATGCGGGCAGAGCGGATGATGGAACAGCGTCAGCATGGCGAATCGCGATTGCAGGATTGGAATTGTTTGCGCGCACTATAGAAACACGTGCCGACTGCGCAAATCGGTTCGTTTTCGTCTTTTTTCGTTGCACATTCGGAGGACTTTGCGCCACAAGCGCATGCCCGCAACGCTTTTGGAAGAGCCCCCATGACGATCGCCGCCGCACCGATCATTGCCTCCAACCTCTTGTCCACCAATGTCGAACTCGTCAAGGCTGCCGTTCTCGGTCTCGTGGAGGGGCTGACCGAATTCTTGCCCGTGTCCTCGACCGGCCATTTGCTTCTGATGGAACAGGTGCTTGGCTGGGGCGGAAGCGATTACGGCAAATCCTTCGCCATCCTGATCCAGCTCGGCGCTATTCTGGCGCTGTTGACGATCTATTTCATGCGCCTGTGGACATTGGCCACGCGCATGTTCACGCAATGGGAGGCGGCAAGATTTGTCATCGGCGTTCTCGTTGCATTCCTGCCGGCTGCGGTGGTCGGTGCGCTGACCTACCACGCGATCAAGACCTATCTGTTCGACGTGCGCGTGGTGTGCATCGCGCTGGTCGCCGGCGGCTTTGTCCTGCTTCTCGTCGATCGCCTTGCTCTGAAACCCCGTTATTTCGAATCGACCGCGTTCACCCTGCCGATGTATTTTGGCATCGGGGTGTGTCAATGTTTATCCATCATTCCGGGCGTTTCCCGCGCGGGCGCCACGATCGTCGGCGCCATGCTGCTGGGCGCCGACCGACGCTCGGCGGCCGAGTTCTCGTTCTGGCTCGCCATGCCCACGATGGTCGGAGCTTTTGCGTTCGAGGCGTTCAAGAACCGCGCCGAACTTGCCGATGGCAACCTCGCTGCCATCGCGGTCGGTTTCATCTGCTCGTTCATCTTCGGCTGGATCGTCGTCAAGACGTTCTTGAACTACGTACAGCACCACACATTCGCGCTGTTTGCCTGGTGGCGCATTGCGCTTGGCGCCGTCGGGCTGATTGCGATCTATCTTTTATAGCTATCGACGTGGCCAGAGCACGGCCCGCTCGGATCGAATCGGCACGATCATCGCGAGGAGCCCCGAAGGGGCGACGAAGCGATCCGGTCCTTGCCGCGCTTGTCGCCTGCGCCATGCGCCGGCAATGAGGGGTCGATGTCACCGAAATCCGGTCTACATGGCGCGGCGGCCGCCGTGATCATCGAAAAGGATGTCGCGACCGATTTCGTCGATGCTGC
Source organism: Pseudolabrys sp. (assembly GCA_019689975.1). Lineage (GTDB taxonomy): Bacteria > Pseudomonadota > Alphaproteobacteria > Rhizobiales > Xanthobacteraceae > Pseudolabrys. The sequence goes on along the minus strand of JADGGK010000001.1, from coordinate 128,290 downwards.
GAACGCCGGTCAGGGCCATGCTCACACGCAGCTCCTCGGCGATGAGGCTCAGGGCCTTGGCGACGCCGGCCTCGCCCATGGCGGCAAGCCCGTAGAGAAATGCCCGACCGATGAGACATCCCCGCGCGCCGAGGGCGAGTGCCTTGAGCACGTCCTGGCCGGAACGTATGCCCCCGTCGAACAAGACCTCGATGCGGTCGCCAACCGACTCGGCGATCCGGGGTAGGGCGGCGATCGTGGAGGGTGCGCCATCGAGCTGCCGCCCGCCGTGATTGGAGACGACGATGGCGTCCGCACCGAGATCGGCGGCCTTCTTGGCATCCTCGACATCGAGCACGCCCTTGAGAACCAGCTTGCCCGGCCACAGGCCGCGTATCCATCCGACGTCCTTCCACGATAACGAGGCGTCGAAATTATCGTTGGCCCAGGCGCCGGCGGCCCAGACTCCGCGCTTCTCTTTCAGATAGGCGTCGATATTGCCGAAGGACTTGCGTCGACCCATGAGGACGCCGAATGTCCATGCCGGCTTGCTGATGATGTCGAATGCGTTGCGAAGCGTCAGCTTCGGAGGCACCTCGAGCCCGTTCTTGATGTCGGCATGACGCTGGCCGCGCAGCGGAAGATCCACCGTCAAGAACAGCGCCGTGCATCCGGCCGCGCGTGCCCGCGCGATCACCTGCTCGCTGAAACCGCGGTCGCGGAACACATAGAGCTGGAACCAGAACGGGCCGCTGATGGCGGAACGTATGTCCTCGATCGAGCAGATGGACATGGTCGACAGCGTGAAGCGGATTCCGGCCTTTTCCGCCGCGCGCGCCGCCAGCATCTCGCCGTCGCCATGCACGAGCCCGGTCAAGCCGGTCGGGGCAATGGCGACGGGCATCGCCACCTTCTCACCCAGCATGGTTGCCGCCAGCGAGCGATTATCGGCATCGATCAGCACGCGTTGGCGGAACCGGATGGCCTTGAGGTCCTCGCTGTTGGCGCGGTAGCTGATTTCGTCATATGAGCCGCGATCCACGTATTCGAAGATGGCGCGCGGGATTTTTCTGCGCGCCAGCAAACGCAAGTCTTCGATATTGGTGACGATCGGCATGACCGGAACCTCAAACCGTCGGCAGCGTGCGGAATTGGCCGCTCCTGCGGAATCGCCACAGATATGACGGCACGATGGCCTGCATCGCCTCCGGTTCGATGCCGAAGGCCTGCACGGTGCGGCCCTCCGTTTTGGCCGCGTCCGAGACCACATTGTCCACCGCGAGCATCGCCACCTGATCGGGCGTAAGCGGCGGCTTGGGCAGGAATTGCAGAAGGCTTGCCTGAATGCGGGCCGCGAAAAACGGAATCGGCACCAGCAACCGCCGGCGCTCGATGGTTCTGAGCACGAAATGGATGAGTTCCTTGAAGGTCCGCACCTCGGGTCCGCCGAGCTCGTAGACGGTCCCGCCGCGGACCTTCCCCTCGGCGGCGTCCGCAACTGCCGCGGCAACGTCGCCGACGAACACGGGTTGGAAACGCGTCGTGCCCCCGCCGATCAACGGCAGGACGGGCGAAATCCGCGCCAACGCGGCGAAACGGTTGAAAAAATCGTCTTCCGGCCCGAATATGATCGAAGGGCGCAGGATCACCGCGCTAGCTTGCGCTGCCAACACCGCTCGTTCGCCGGCCGCCTTGCTGCGACCGTAGAGCGAAGGCGAGCCCTCATCGGCGCCGATCGCGGAGACATGCACCAAACGGGCGCCGCGAGCGCTTGCGGCCCGCGCCACGTGTTCGGCGCCGAGCGTATGGATGGCCGAAAAGCGCTGGCGGCCGCGTTCGAACAGGATGCCGACCAGATTGATCAGCACCTGGGCGTCGCGCGCGGCTGCCTCCACCGAGGCCGGGTCGCGCAGGTTGGCCTGGACGGCATGGATCTGACCCACCCTGCCAAGCGGCTGCAGATGACCCGCCAATTCCGGGCGTCGCACCGCCACGCGGATGCGGTAGCCCCGCCGCGCCAAGGCCCGAACCACGTGGCGGCCGAGGAAGCCGGACCCGCCATAGACGGTCACGAGGGTGTCGAAAGTCGTTCTGCCGGTCATGTCGACGTCTCGTTCGGAGGGGATTGCAGGGCAATATCAGCAACAAGCGGGTTTTGCATAGGCCTGGAAAACAGGCGGCGGCGGTCGCTATTTGACAAGGCCGGAAGGGCCAAATACCTAATCCGCTTTGAAAAGCCCAGGTGGCGGAATTGGTAGACGCACTAGTTTCAGGTACTAGCGCCGCGAGGCGTGGAGGTTCGAGTCCTCTCCTGGGCACCACTGTCCGGACCGTTTGATGACCATCCGCCTGCATCGCGGCGATTTGACCGACCTTTCCGCCTATGTCGGCGCCGGCGCGGTGGCAATCGACACCGAGACCATGGGTCTCGACGTCAACCGTGACAGGCTCTGCGTGGTGCAGCTGTCACCCGGCGACGGTTCCGCCGACGTTGTTCAGATCGCCGCGGGTCAGACGCGCGCCCCCAATATCGAACGGCTGCTTACCGATACGAGCAAACTCAAGATCTTTCACTTTGCCCGCTTCGATCTCGGCGTGCTGGCAAAGACCTTGGGCGCCATGGCTGTGCCCGTCTATTGCACCAAGATCGCCTCGCGCCTCGCCCGAACTTATACCGATCGACATAGCCTCAAGGATCTCGTGCGCGATGTGCTCGGCATCGACCTTTCGAAACAACAGCAATCCTCCGATTGGGGCGCCGATCCGCTCACCGAGGCGCAAGTCGCCTATGCCGCGACCGACGTTCTGTATCTGCACGCCTTGAAGCAGAAGCTCGACGAAATGCTGGCACGCGAAGGCCGCACCGAGCTGGCACAGGCCTGTTTTCGATTTCTTCCCGATCGGGTCCGGCTCGATCTGGCCGGCTGGGCGCACGAAGACATCTTCTCCCATTCATCATAACTCATTGTTATTACTAGGCTATCGCACTTGCTCGCGGCCTGGTGCCGGCGCCGCGCGGCGGCCATATTCGCGCGGCAGGTTGCATCGGGGCCCATAACGTGATTTCCCGACCTTAGTCGAATCGGGGCCGGTCGCCGGTCCCGGCGTGATTCCGATGACCGCAACCCACAGCGACCCCGCCGTGCGCGGCGATTGGGCAACAAGCCGCAGCAGAAGCGGTGAAGGCGCCTTCCGTGCCGCCCGCCGACACAGCCGGCTCGTCCGCGCCTTGCGCGTGGCCTTGCCCGCAGCACTCGCATTCATCGCCGTTGCCGTGGTGCTTGTGAGCTACTTCAATCCCTTGCGGATGTTCGGCAGACTGCCGGTCGATATCGGCAATCTCGTCGTCGCCGGCACCAAGATCACGATGGAACAGCCGCGCCTGTCGGGCTTTACGCGCGATGCGCGCGCTTACGAGCTCAGCGCCGAGGCGGCGGCGCAGGACATGACGAAGCCCGATCTCATCGAGTTGAATAAAATCCAGGCGCGAGTGGAATTGCAGGACAAGAGCACCGTGGAAATGTCGGCTTTGTCGGGCGTCTATGACAGCAAGGCCGAGATCCTGAAACTCGACAAGGACATCCTGCTGCGATCGAGCGCGGGCTACGAGGGCCGCCTTAGCGAGGCCACGATCGACATCCGCAAGGGCCATGTGGTCTCGGAGCATCCGGTCGAACTCAAGCTGCTGCAAGGCACGCTTGACGCGCGGCGGCTGGAGATCCGCGATTCGGGCGATCTTATTCGTTTCGACGGCGGGGTGAGGCTGGTGCTGATGCTGAACGGTGCCGTCGACAGGGCGTCGGTTGCGCCCGCGGCCCCCGCGGGGACGTCGCCGCAATGATGGGCCGCTGCACGCTGTGTCTTGCCGTCGCGGTGCTGCTCGCCGTGCCGGGCCTGCTTCGGGCGCAGCCATCCAAGGGCCCGCCCAATGCGCTCCAGGGCTTTTCGCAGAATCGGGACAAGCCGGTACGGATCGAGGCGGCGACCCTGGAAGTGCGCGACCGCGACAAGGCTGCGACCTTCAGCGGCGATGTCCGTGTAATGCAGGGCGATACCGTCATGCGCTGCAAGTCGTTGGTCGTCTTTTACGAGCAGGAAACGGTCCCCCAGAGCCGTGCCGATGCGAACGGCGCCGCCATGCGGACCGACGCGATCGGTCCGGTCGGCGAACAGAAGATCAAGCGCCTGGAGGCCCGCGGCAACGTGATCGTCACGCAGAAAGATCAAACGGTCACCGGCGATCTCGGCATTTTCGACATGAAGAGCAACACGGTGACGCTCACCGGAAACCCGGTGGTGATGACGCAGGGCAAGAACGTGCTGCGCGGGGGCAAGCTGGTGGTCAATCTCGATACGGGCGTCGCACGGGTCGAATCCGGCAAGGGCGAGCGGGTGCAAAGTCTCATCCTGCCGAACGGCGCAACTCCCGACAAGCAGAGCATGCCTGCCCCCTTGGTCCCGTTCCATTAGAAAGGCATTGTTTTGCCGCTTCATCGCGCGCGCCGCGATCCAAGGAATCCGCTAGCCTTCGAGGCGTGCTGCACGGCGAGGTAATCTTTGTGACCATCTTCTCGCTGTTCCGACGCAAACCGGTTGACGCCTCCCGCGGCGCCGCGTCTGGCTCGCCCGCACGCCTGCGCGGAAACGGCGATGGCCGCCGGACGACGAACGCCGCCTATCTGGCCGCCCATGGCGTGGAGAAGAGTTTTGCCGGTCGCAAGGTCGTCAAGGGAGTTACGCTCTATGTCCGCCGCGGCGAAGCGGTGGGTCTGTTGGGGCCGAACGGCGCCGGCAAGACGACCGTGTTCTACATGATCACCGGGCTGATCAAGGCCGACCGCGGCCGCATCGAGCTCGACGGTTACGATATCACGTTGCTGCCGATGTATCAGCGCGCGCGCCTCGGCATCGGCTACCTGCCGCAGGAGGCGTCGATCTTCCGCGGCCTCAATGTCGAAGACAACATCCGCGCCGTCCTGGAGCTCGTCGAACCCGACCATCGTCGCCGCGAGGCGGATCTCAATGCCCTGTTGGAGGAGTTCGGCCTTGCCCGCTTGCGCAAGACCTCTGCGATCGCCCTCTCGGGCGGCGAACGTCGGCGCGTCGAGATTGCGCGCGCCTTGGCGACGCGGCCCCGATACATGCTTCTCGACGAGCCGTTCGCCGGCATCGATCCGATCGCGGTCGGCGACATTCAGTCGCTCGTGCGGCACCTGACCAATCGCGGCATCGGTGTCCTGGTGACGGATCACAATGTTCGCGAGACGCTGGGCCTGACCGACCGCGCCTACATCATCTATTCCGGTCAAGTGCTCATGGAGGGCCATCCGGAGGATATCGTCAGCAATCCGGATGTCCGCCGCCTCTATTTGGGCGAGGAATTCCGCCTCTGAACGGGTCGGTCCCGCCCTCGGCCCCTCAACGCCGCGCCCTACCGCCACCACGCAGGCTCCGTCCGTAGCCTGCGTGGCGTTTGCGACCTCTGCTTGCTATAAGACAAGCAAGAATCGGACCAATTTCCCCCCGGGACCTCTCGATGGCTCTGTCGCAACGGCTCGAGCTTCGCCAAGGCCAAGCGCTGGTGATGACGCCGCAGTTGCTGCAGGCGATCAAGTTGTTGCAGCTCTCGAACCTCGAGCTTGCCGCCTATGTCGAAGGCGAACTCGAACGCAATCCATTGCTGGAACGCGCCGGCGAGGAGGAGGCATCGGAGGCGGCTGCGGAGCCCGCGGACCCCTCTGCCCGCGCGGAGCGATTTGAGGACGACTGGACCGTCGCAAGCCAGGGCGACCGTCGCGGCGCGACGGACGGCTCGCTCGGAGCCGAGCTTGAGAACGTCTTTCCCGACGACGGCCCGGTCAAGCCGTCGCCGGCCGAATTGCCGACCGAGCCCCTTTATTCGCAATGGCACGCGGGGGCAAATGCCGACGACGACGTTCACAATTTGGAAGCTTATGTCTCGGCGGAGACGACGCTTGCCCATCACCTCGCCACGCAAATGGCGCTCGCGATTTCCGATCCTGCGCAGCGCATGATCGGCCAATATTTGATCGACCTGGTCGACGAGGCGGGCTATCTCACCGGCGACCTTCGAGCCGTGGCCGACAAACTCGGCGCGCGGCTGGAGGATGTCGAAGCCGTTCTGGGCATCCTGCAGACGTTCGATCCTCCCGGGGTCTGCGCGCGCAGCCTGCCCGAATGCCTGTCCATCCAGCTCAAGGAACGCGACCGGTTTGATCCGGCCATGCATGCGCTGGTGGACAATCTCGACCTTTTGGCCAAGCGCGACCTCGCGACGTTGCGCCGGAAATGCGGGGTGAGCGAGGAAGATCTCGCCGACATGATTGCCGAGATTCGCAGTCTCAACCCCAAGCCCGGCCTCGCCTTCGGCTCCACCCTCGTGCAGCCCATCGTGCCCGACGTGTTCGTGCGCGCGGCGCCGGACGGCAGCTGGCATGTCGAACTCAACTCCGACACGCTGCCCAAAGTTCTGATCAATCAACGCTACTACGCACGACTTGCCGAGGGCGCCCAACGCGAGCGGGAAAAGAGCTATGTCGCCGATTGTCTGCAGGCGGCGACCTGGCTCGTTCGTGCGCTTGATCAACGTGCCAAGACGATCCTGAAGGTGTCGAGCGAGATCGTCCGTCAGCAGGAGGCATTCTTCGCCAAGGGCGTGGCGTTTCTACGTCCGCTCAATCTGCGAACGGTTGCCGACGCAATCGGCATGCACGAATCGACCGTCTCGCGCGTCACCGCCAACAAGTATATGGCGACGAATCGCGGTATTTTTGAGTTGAAGTACTTTTTCACCTCGGCGATCGCTGCGGCGGACGGCGGCGAGGCGCATGCGGCGGAAGCCGTAAGGTACCGCATCCGCCAGCTCATCGACGGAGAGAGTGCGACGGATGTTCTCTCCGACGACGCCATCGTCGAAAAATTACGCGCCTCTGGCATCAATATTGCGCGACGCACGGTCGCCAAATATCGCGAAGCCATGCACATTCCGTCCTCGGTGCAGCGCCGGCGCGAAAAGATGGCGCGCGGCGACGTCTAGCGCCGGCGTCGAACCGCGCATTGCCTGGGCCGATCGCTCACCCGCGCAAAGACGCGCGGCGTAGCTGGCCGCGAACGCCACGGATTGACCTTTGTCGCGGCGCTTCTAAGTTAAACGATATGGGCTGGGGCGAAGCGGCGTGGAATCGCGCCAAATGGAGGCAGATGCATGCCTTTGCGCGTTTCAGGCAAGAACATCAGCATCAGCGAAGCCTTGCGGCAGCGCATCATCGAGCGCGTTGAGGAAGCGACATCCAAATATTTCCGCGGCGGCTATTCCGGGCACGCAGTGGTCGGCCGCGACGGATTCGGGTTTCGGACCGAATGTGTCCTGCATCTCGACTCCGGCGCATTGCTGGAATCCGAAGGAATGGCGGCTGACGCCTATGCCAGCGCGGATCAGGCCGCACAGCGCATCGAAAAACGGCTACGGCGATACAAGCGACGGCGAAAAGACCATCAGAGTCGACGTTGACGCGTCATGCGTCACGACCCGGCATGCATGCCGACCGACCAAACGAGCGGCCGACCATTGACGGCCGCTTGGCACCCCCCTATGGTCCCGCCCCTTCATCACCTTTGGCATCGCGACGGTTCCCACGATCATCGGCCATGTCCATGACGCTCTCCGATCTCGTCGCACCGAATGCAATCATCCCGGCGCTGAAGGTGAACGGAAAAAAGCAGGCGCTGCAGGAACTCGCCGTGCGTGCGGCCGAACTTACCGGCGAGAATGATCGCGCCATCTTGGAAGTGCTCGTACAGCGCGAGAAACTCGGCTCCACGGCGGTAGGCCATGGCGTCGCCATCCCGCACGGCAAATTGCCGCGACTCGGACGCTTGTTCGGATTGTTCGCGCGATTGGAACGCCCGATCGATTTCGGCGCGCTCGACGGGCAACCCGTGGATCTCTGCTTCCTGCTATTGGCGCCGGAATCGGCCGGCGCCGACCATTTAAAGGCCTTGGCACGGATCGCGCGGCTGCTCCGCGATCCGGAGATCGCGCGCATGCTGCGCGAGTCGCGCGACGCCGACGCGCTTTACGCCGTGCTTGCCTTGCCTCCGGCCAGCAGCGCAGCCTGATCGTTCTTCTTCTCTCCCGGGTATATCGCCGCAAAGAAGGAGAGGATCATGCGTCCCGCCATGTCACGCACGCGCGCCTCGTCGATCGGAACGCCGCGCCTCATGCGGCCGTCGCCGCACCCGACGCTTCGGCGCCGTGCGCGCCGGAGCCAATCTGCGATCAGTGCAAGCTGACGGTCTCGAGCTCCTGACTCCACGCGTTCGCGAGCGCGGCCTCGCGCGAGTCGGTCAGCATGATCGGCGTGCCGTCGGCGGCATGCAGCGCGTACAGCTCGATACCCGGTGCAATTCTCGGCGCGTGCGGGAAGAGTGTCGCGACGTCCTCCGAACGGATCGGCTTGACATAGGCGATACGTCCGCCACCGAGACGTGCCAAGGCCTCCTGCGTGATGGCGGGATGGCCGGCGGAATTTTCGGTCGTCTTGTTCATTGGCCCTCGACTCCTTTTGTTTTCCGGCGATTGACGCGGTCGAGTCCTGTTGCTGCTCCGTCACTCCTGCTCGTTGATGGTGATCGTCTTCACGATCCGTTCCGGCTGCGGCCGGTAGAGATCGATCGACAGCAGGCCGTTCTTGAGGTCTGCGCCCAGAACCTCCATGCCGTCGGCGAGCACGAATGTGCGCTGGAACTGGCGCGCGGCGATGCCGCGGTGGAGGTATTGGCGCCCCTTGTCCTCCTGCTGCCGCCCACGGATCACCAGCTGGCTCTCCTCGACGGTCACGTCGAGCTGATCGCGGGTGAAGCCGGCGACCGCGAGGGTGATGCGCAGCCGCTCGGGATGTTCGCCGTCGCGAACCAACCGCTCGATGTTATAGGGAGGATAGCCGTCTGCCCCTTTGGTGACGCGCTCGAGCAAGCGCTCGATTTCGTCGAAGCCCAAGAGGAACGGGCTGGACAGTGACGAAACACGGGACATGCACTCAAAGCCCTCGCCTGAAGCGACTTTGACGGGGTCCTGCATGGCACCCCGACCGGCCGGCGACCGCCGTCCGGTCGGGCATAATATGGGCAGGCCCGGTTAAGCGTTCAAGAACGTCGTCAAGCCCGGCCTGTGCTTCAGGGGCCGCGGAAGGAGACCCGAATGCCCGTCCAAGCCTTGCCGACCCTCACGGTGCGCGCCCTGCGGGCAGTCCCGGTCGAGGTGCCGCTCAATTTCGTGCTCGGCACCAGTCGGGGCGCCCTTGACCGGGCGCCGCTCGTCTTGATCGATCTGGCCACCGAGGAAGGCATCGTCGGACATGCCTATCTGTTCGGCTATGTGAGGGCGGCGCTGCCCGGGATCGTCAGCCTGCTCGGAGAGATCGAAGGTCTGGTCCGCGGCCAGCCGCTCGACCCCGGCGTCCTTTGGTCGGCGCTGGCGCGACGGTTTGCGCTGATCGGCGTCCAGGGCCTGGTCCGCATGGCCATGGCCGGATTCGACGTGGCGGCTTGGGATGCGCTTGCGATCGCCGCCGGTCTACCGCTCTGCCGCCTGCTCGATGCCGCGCCGCGGCCGATCCCCGCGTACAATAGCTGTGGGCTCGGCTTGACGGAGGATTTCGGCGCGCTCGCCGCGGAGGCGGAACGGTTGCTCGCGCGCGGCTTCGGTGCGGTGAAGCTGCGTCTCGGTTATCCCTCGCTCGCCCAGGACCTGGCGGCGCTGCGCGCAGTGCGCCGGCATATTGGCGAGGCGGTAAGGCTGATGGTCGACTACAACCAGGCGCTCACGCGCGAGGAGGCCGCCCTGCGCGGGCGGGCCCTCGACCAGGAAGGCGTTTTCTGGTTGGAGGAGCCGATCCCGCACGACGACTATGCCGGTATCCTTGCGCTCGGCCGCGCACTGAAGACGCCGATCCAGATCGGCGAGAACTTCTCGCTGCCGACAGGCATGAAGGCCGCGCTCGAGCAAGCCGAGCCGGCTTATGTCATGCCCGATCTTGAACGGATTGGCGGAGTCAGCGGCTGGCGCGAAGCGGCGAAGCTGGCCGCGGCTGCATCGGTACCGATGTCCTCGCATCTCTTTCCCGAGGTCAGCGCACATCTTCTCGCCGCCACGCCGACCTGCCATTACCTTGAATATGTCGACTGGGCCGATGTCCTGGTTCGCGAGCCGCTTGCCATCGAGAACGGCCATGCGATGACGCCCGCGCGTCCCGGCAACGGCCTGTCATGGGATAGTGGCGCGGTCGCTCGTTACCGCGTCGGTTAGTGCGGCTTCAGCTTGAACAAGTTGACCGCATTGACGCGACCGATCTTGGCTCGGTCGCTCGCCTCGATGGCGGCGTTGTCGAACCATTCCGCCCCTTCCTCGATCGCTTCGAACGGCCAATCCACGGAGAACATCACGCGATCCGCGCCCATCTCGGTCACCGCATTGATGAGCGCCGGCGTGCTGAAATTGCCCGAGGTCGTCAGATGGAAATGCCTGCGGAAATAGTATCCGACGCCTTCTTTGGCGGCGTATTTGTGCGGCGCTTTCATCCAGCCGTTGCGGCCGTCGATGCGCCAGAGATAGACGGGAATGCCCTCGCCGAGATGACCGAGCACGATCTTGAGCCCCGGGCACTCGTCGAACAGACCGCTGCCGACAAGCCGCAGCGCATGAACCGCGGTTTCCGCATGGAATGCCCAGTTCGGCCCGAAAAGCCAGTCGTGTCCCTCGTATTGCCGTGCCCAGGTCGGAAGCGGATTGCGCGGGTGAAGATAGAAGGGGACGTCGAGCGCCTCCACCGTGCGCCAGAACGGCCGATATTGCGGCAGGTCGTAATAGACCACATTGTCGGGGGAACCGACCTGCGAAAAGCCGTTAACCAGCGCGCCGACGAAGCCGAGCTCCCTGACGCAGCGGACGAGCTCGGCGGCGGCCGCTTCCGGATCCTGCATCGGCAGCGCGGCGAAGCCGGCGAACCGGTCGGGCCGCCGGCGAATGTTTTCCGCCAATGCATCATTGGCGGCGCGCGCCACTGCGACCGCGCGCTTGACATCGTGAATCGCCTGCACCGCCGGCGCGTTCAGCGACAAAATCATCATGTCGATGCCATGCCGGTCCATTTCCCTGAGCCGGGTATCATGGATGTCGAGAAGCCGAGGCCGTAACAGTTCCCACACATGCGCGCCGAAGACCCGGGAATCCTCCAGCGTCGCATCGATGGCGAAGTGCTCTTCGAGCGCGATCTTGCCTTGCACGTGCCGCCTTCCGTCGCGGCGACCGCCACCGAGGAACTTGCGGTCGTCGACAGAAAAGCCGCTCAACGGAGCGGCTTGTCAACCCGTGCGACGAGGTCTGTGAAGGATGGTGGAGCCAGGGGGAGTCGAACCCCCGACCTCGTGAATGCCATTCACGCGCTCTCCCAACTGAGCTATGGCCCCTTTTTCGAGCATGAAGGGACGGCCGACGATCGGCCATGAGACCAGGCATGCCCGGCGCGGCATGTCCGGGCCGGATTTTGTCGTCAGCTCTCCTCCTCTTTCTCGATTCCTTCGCCGATGATGTCGCTCACATCGGCGTCGCCTTCCTCCTCCTCTTCGATGAAGGCGGCGTCATCCAGGCTTTCGTCCATTTCGACGTCTTCATCGTCGGGGAGTTCGGCGGCGGCGTCCACCGGGACTTTCTTCTTGCCGTGGGTTTCCGCGTCGGCATCCTCCAGCGACACCAGCTCGATGTCGGCGGTCTCGGGCACCGCGATTTCGGTGTCCTCGAGCGGTCCGGCATGGGAGGAGGCGGTCGGCGATCCCTCCATTCGCGCACGGGGCGGGGGGGTGATCGGCACGATCTTGCCCGTATAGGGGGAAATCACCGGGTTCTTGTTAAGGTCGTAGAACTTGCGACCGGTTTCGGGGCAAATGCGCTTGGTGCCGAGCTCGGGTTTGGCCACTGTCGGGTTCCTCGAAGCTGCTGAAATCCGGGCTTCACTTGGCTAGTTGTACGCCCCCTGTCAATAGCGGCCCGATTGCTCCGTCGCCAAGGTGACGGCGCGCTCCGGCGCATGTTAGGAAATGCCGCGTTTCGGGGTCATCCGCAGGTAGACGCCGGTGAATGCGCCCGCATTGATGCCGTTGACGGCCCGCCGCGACGGCCCCCTCAGAGGCCGCCTGCGCGCGCCGGGCGACAAATCGATCTCGCATCGGGCCTTGATTCTTGGCGCGATGACCGTCGGCGAGAGTCTCGTCCACGGGCTGCTCGAGGGCGAGGACGTGTTGCGTACTGCCGCCGCCATGCGCGCGCTCGGCGCCCGGTTGGAGCGACGGGAGGACGGCGTCTGGTGCATCCGGGGCGTCGGCATCGGCGGTTTCCGACAACCCGCAGCCCCCCTCGACTTCGGCAATTCGGGAACCGGCTGCCGTCTCGCCCTCGGGGCCGTGGCCGGATGTCCCGTGACCGCGAGCTTCGACGGCGACGCCAGTTTGCGCAAACGGCCGATGCGGCGGGTGCTCGATCCGCTCGAGCGCATGGGCGCCCGGATTGTTGCGGGTGCCCAGGACGGCCGGCTGCCGCTGACCTTGCAGGGCGCGCGCGACCCGCTTCCCGTGACCTACGAGTCGCCGGTGGCCTCGGCGCAATTGAAATCGGCCGTCCTGCTCGCCGGCCTCGCCGCTCCGGGCGAAACGACGGTCATCGAGAACGAGGCGACGCGCGATCATACCGAGCGGCTGCTCAAGCATTTCGGCGCCAAGATCACCGTCAAGCCGTTCGGGGAACGCGGCCGCCGGATTGTCCTGAAAGGCCAGCCCGAGCTCGAGCCCGCCTCGATCACGGTGCCCGCAGATCCGTCTTCGGCGGCGTTTCCGCTCGTCGCGGCATTGATCGTCCCCGGATCGGACATCATTCTCGAAGCGGTCATGACCAACCCGCTGCGGACGGGGCTCATCACGACATTGCGCGACATGGGGGCGCAGATCGATATCGTGGACAAACGCGGCGACGGCGGCGAGGAGGTTGCCGATCTGCGTGTCCGGGCGGGCCCGCTCAAGGGCGTCGAAGTGCCTGCCGCGCGTGCGCCGTCGATGATCGATGAATATCCGATCCTGGCGGTGGCCGCGGCCTTCGCCGAGGGCACGACGCGCATGCAAGGCCTGCAGGAATTGCGCGTCAAGGAATCGGACCGACTGGCTGCGACCGCCGACATGCTGCGCGCCAACGGCGTCGACGTCGCGATCGAGGGCGACGATCTGCTCGTGCACGGAAAAGGCCGCGCGCCGGGCGGCGCCGAGGTAGCCACGCGCATGGACCATCGCATCGCCATGGCGGCCTTGGTTATGGGGCTTGCGGCCGAGAATCCCGTACGCATCGACGACGGCGCATTCATTGCGACAAGCTTTCCCGGGTTTGTCGATCTGATGCACTCGCTCGGCGCGGACGTGGCATGATCATCGCCATTGACGGACCGGCGGCTTCGGGCAAGGGGACGCTCGGCAAAATGCTGGCGGCCCATTACGGGCTGCGGCATCTCGATACCGGGTTGATCTATCGTGCCGTTGCCAAGGCGCTCATCGATGCCGGGAACCGTCCTGACGACGAAACGGCGGCGGTCGCCGCGGCGCGGGCGCTCGATCCCGCGCAGTTCGATGAAACGACGTTGAAAACGCACCAGATCGGGGAGGCGGCCTCCGTGGTCTCGGCCTTGCCCGCCGTGCGCGCCGCCTTGCTCGCCTTCCAGCGCGACTTTGCGGCGCGGCCGCCCGGTGCGGTGCTCGACGGTCGCGATATTGGCACCGTGATCTGTCCGCATGCCGATGTGAAGATCTACGTGACCGCGGCGCCGGAGGTTCGCGCGCGGCGTCGTGCCGCCGAATACAGGGCGCAGGGCAAAATCGTCGACGAAGCGGAGGTGCTGGCCGACATCCGCCGGCGCGATGCTCGCGATTCGACCCGCCTTGCCGCACCGTTGAAACAAGCGCCGGATGCGCACTTGCTCGATACCACAAATATGGATATATCGACGGCCGTGCGGGCCGCCATCGACATCGTCGAGGCTATCCGAGCGGGCCGAGGGCGCGGCTGACCGCCCCTCGCGGTTGGAGGACGAAGTCCCGTTCGTGTCTCGGCGTTAGGCGGCCTTAACCGCTCACGATTTGCTCCGAAAGCACGGGCTATGCGCCGGCCGTCCCGGGGATGATCCGGGCGCCGTCGAGGGTGTCGCGGAATCTTCGACCCGCGCTTTCGGCCCAGCCGTTGACCGGCCGGCGCGCCGCTCACAAGGAGAATTCATGGCTACCGCAACCGAATCGATCTCGCCCTCGCGCGACGATTTCGCCAAGATGCTCGAGGAATCCTTCGCGGAAAGCAGTCTCCAGGAAGGTACCGTCGTCAAAGGCAAGGTCATCAGTATCGAGAAGGACATGGCCGTCGTCGACGTCGGCGCCAAGACCGAGGGGCGCGTGGCGCTGCGCGAATTCGCGGGTCCGGGACGTCAGGCGGACATCAAGGTCGGAGACGAGGTCGAGGTCTATTTGGAGCGGATCGAGAATGCGCTCGGCGAGGCCGTGCTTTCCCGCGACAAGGCACGCCGCGAGGAAAGCTGGATCAGGCTGGAAAAAGCCTTTCACAACAACGAAAAGGTCCAGGGCGTCATATTCAACCAGGTCAAGGGCGGATTCACCGTCGATCTCGACGGCGCCGTGGCCTTTCTGCCGCGCAGCCAAGTGGACATCCGTCCCATCCGCGACGTCACGCCGCTGATGAACGTCCCGCAGCCGTTCCAGATTCTCAAGATGGACCGGCGCCGAGGCAATATCGTCGTCTCCCGTCGCACCGTGCTGGAGGAAACCCGCGCCGAGCAGCGACAGGAGCTCGTACAGAATCTGGAAGAGGGGCAGGTCATCGAGGGCGTGGTCAAAAATATCACCGACTATGGCGCCTTCGTCGATCTCGGCGGCATCGACGGCCTGCTGCATGTCACCGACATCGCTTGGCGGCGCGTCAATCATCCGAGCGAGGTGCTCACGATCGGTCAGCACGTGAAGGTCAAGATCATCAAGATCAACCACGAGACCCACCGCATTTCCCTCGGGATGAAGCAGCTGCTTGACGATCCGTGGCAGGATATCGAGGGCAAATATCCGGTCGGCGCGCGTTTCAAGGGTCGCGTGACCAACATCACCGACTACGGTGCATTCGTGGAACTCGAGCCCGGCATCGAGGGTCTGATCCACGTATCGGAAATGTCGTGGACCAAGAAGAACGTGCACCCGGGCAAGATCGTTTCCACCTCGCAGGAGGTGGAGGTGCAGATCCTCGAAGTCGATCCCGTCAAGCGCCGCATATCGCTCGGTCTCAAGCAAACCATGCGCAACCCGTGGGAGGTCTTCGTCGAGAAGCATCCGCCGGGGTCGGTGGTCGAGGGCGAGGTCAAGAACAAGACCGAGTTCGGTCTCTTCCTCGGTCTCGACGGCGATGTCGACGGCATGGTCCATCTCTCCGATCTCGATTGGAAACGTCCGGGCGAGCAGGTCCTCGAGGAGTACAAGAAGGGCGATATCGTGAAGGCGCAGGTGCTCGACGTCGACGTCGAGAAGGAGCGCATCGCGCTGGGAATCAAGCAGCTCGCGGGCGATCCGATGGCCACAGCCGGCGACCTCAAGAAAGGCTCCGTCGTCACCTGCGAGGTGACGGGGGTCAAGGAAGGGGGCATCGACGTCAAGATCGTCGGAACGGAACTCACGACCTTCATCAAGCGGAGCGATCTTGCCCGCGATCGCGGCGAGCAACGGCCGGAACGCTTTGCCGTCGGCCAAAAGGTTGACGCGCGGGTCACGCAGTTTGATCGCAAAACGCGCAAGGTCGGGGTATCGATCAAGGCACTGGAGGTGGCGGAGGAGAAGGAGGCCATCGCCCAATACGGCACGGCCGATTCCGGCGCCTCGCTGGGCGACATCCTCGGTGCGGCGCTCAAGCAAAGGGCCGGCGCCGACGGCGACAAGTCCGGCGACTAGTCGCGAGCGGTGTTGCCGGGGTGTGCGTTGGCACGGCGTGCGCCGGGGCGATGGTCGTTCGTCCGCGGCCGCTTGCAAGGAGAGACTGCGGCGGCGGTCATGGAGCGTCGACCGTAGCCCCCACAAGGAGACGGCTTGCGCTTGAGGGAGCCCAGCCATGTCGTTTGATGCCGATGCCATCGTTGATCGCCGTCGCCTGCGGCGCAAGCTCGCCTTCTGGCGTTTCGGCGCATTGGCGATTCTTTTGATCGCTGTGGGAACAATTGCTGCGCTGCTCGCGGGAGGCGGCGGATTCGCGCCGCACGGGGACTTCATTGCCCGCATCCAGGTGCAAGGCCTCATCCGTGATAATCGCGACCGCGTCGAGGCGCTGGAACGGCTTGGCAGGTCCCAGGCGCGTGCCGTTATTGTCCATATCGACAGCCCCGGCGGCACCACCGCCGGATCGCAGCAGCTTTACGATGCCCTGCGCGCCTTGCAGGTCCACAAGCCCATGGCGGTCGTGGTTGACGGGGTTGCCGCCTCGGGCGCCTATATTGCCGCGCTCTCGGCCGATTATATCGTCGCGCATGATACCTCGCTCGTCGGGTCGATCGGCGTGCTGTTCCAGTATCCGAATTTCACGCAAGCGCTGAAATCGCTCGGCATCCAGGTTGAATCGATCAAATCCTCGCCGCTCAAAGCGGCACCCAACGGATTCGAGCCGACGAGTCCCGAAGCGCGCGCGGCCGTCGAGGCGATCGTGCGCGACTCCTACGCATGGTTCAAGGAACTGGTGAAGGATCGGCGCGGCATGACCGACGCACAGCTTGCGGCGGTGGACGACGGACGCGTTTTCACCGGCCGCCAGGCGATTCCGCTCAAGCTCGTCGATGCGCTCGGCAATGAAAAGACCGCGCTCGAATGGCTCACGCGCGTGAAAAAAGTGCCGGCCGGAACGCCGGTGCGCGACTATTCGTTGCAGCCGGGTTTCGGCGAGCTGTCCTTCATCCATCTCGCCGCCCGCGGTTTGGCGGCAATCGGGCTTTCCGACTTGGCGCGTCACCTCGAAGGCTGGGCAGCCGTGCAGACGATCGAGCGACTGAACCTTGACGGTCTGTTGGCGCTTTGGCACCCTCCGATGTCCCAGTGAGAGCGGCCAGGGCGTGTCATGATCAAGTCGGAGCTTGTACAGCGCATTGCCGCGCAGAACCCTCATCTCTATCAGCGCGACGTCGAGAACATCGTCAATGCGATTCTCGGGGAGATCACCAACGCCATGATGCGCGGCGACCGCGTGGAGCTGCGCGGTTTCGGCGCATTTTCCGTCAAGCATCGCCCGGCGCGCACGGGGCGCAATCCGCGCACCGGCGCGCACGTGGCGGTGGAGCAGAAGTCGGTGCCGTTCTTCAAGACCGGCAAGGAAATGCGCGAGCGTCTCAACAAGCCCGGCTCGATTTAAAGCGGTTACCCGCCGGTGTCCTGGTGTTAATGTCGAGGCCGGGCCTTGCCCGGCCTTGGTCATTGAAGGGGTTGTGTCCGGTGCTTCGAAAGCTCGCCGCTGCCGTCGTTCTCCTTCCGCTCGCCGTGGTCATCATCCTGTTTGCGGTCGCCAACCGGCAATGGGTGACCGTGTCCTTCGATCCGCTGGTCTCCGTCAATCCCGCTTATGCGGTGAGCCTGCCGCTGTTTCTGCTGATTTTCATCGCGCTCATCGCCGGGGTCCTCGTCGGCGGCATCGCCGCTTGGTTGCGGCAGGCGAGATGGCGCCGCGCCGCGCGGCGGCTGGAGCGTGAAGTCCAGGCCTTGCAGGACGAGGTGGCGGCGCAGCGGCGCCAATTGGTCGAGCAAGCGCGGGCCGCCTCGCCGGGGCCGTCGCCGGCCATTCCGCCGCCCACGCCTTGAAGGGAGCTGCCGCTTTGCGGCAGCCTCATAAGGCGCTAGAAGGCGCCCGTTATGGCGGTGACGATCAAAATCTGCGGTGTGAGGAGCTTGGAGGCGCTCGATGCGGCGATCGGGTGCGGCGCCGACATGGTCGGTTTCGTGTTCTTTGCGCCCAGTCCGCGCAATGTCGGCATCCCCGCGGCTCGCGCCCTCGGCGCCCGCGCCGCGGGGCGCGCGCTCAAGGTCGCGCTGACGGTCGACGCCGATGACGAGTTGCTGGGCGACATCGTGACCGCGCTCAAGCCCGATCTGTTGCAGCTCCACGGACATGAGACGGTGGAGCGCGTGGCGGTGGTGCGATCGCGGTTCGGGCTCCCGGTCATGAAGGCGCTGCCGATTGCGTCGCGTGCCGACCTGTCGCCGATCCGCCTCTATGCGCGCGTCGCCGACCGGCTGATCTTCGACGCACGTGCGCCGAAAGAGGCGACGCGCCCCGGCGGGCTCGGTCTGTCCTTCGACTGGGCATTGCTCGAGGGTGTCGATCCCGGCGTGCCGTTCCTGCTGTCGGGAGGGCTCGACGCCGGCAATGTCGGCGAGGCGCTGCGCCTCACCCGCGCGCCCGGCGTAGACGTTTCATCGGGGGTGGAAAGCGCTCCCGGCGTGAAGGATGCCGAGAAGATTTGCGCCTTCGTCCGCGCTGTAAGGCTAGCGGAAGCCGCGCTCGGGATCGGAGTGAACGCGTGAGCCCGCAGCGACCGAACTCCTTTCGCACCGGTCCGGACGAACGCGGACATTTCGGTATTTATGGCGGCCGCTTCGTCGCCGAAACGCTGATGCCGCTCATCCTGGAGCTCGAACGAGCCTATGCGCGGGCCAAGAGCGATCCGAGCTTCCAGGCCGAAATGAACGGCTATCTCGAAACCTATGTCGGTCGACCGTCGCCGCTCTATTTTGCCGAGCGGCTGAGCGAATATTGCGGCGGCGCCAAGATCTACTTCAAGCGCGAAGAACTGAACCATACCGGCGCGCACAAGGTAAACAACGTGCTCGGCCAGATATTGCTGGCGCGGCGCATGGGCAAGACACGGGTCATCGCCGAGACCGGTGCCGGCATGCACGGCGTCGCCACGGCGACGCTATGCGCGAAGTTCGGCCTGCCGTGCGTCGTGTACATGGGCGCGATCGACGTGGAACGACAGAGGCCCAACGTGTTGCGGATGCGCATGCTCGGCGCCGAGGTACGCGCGGTCAATTCCGGCTCGAAGACGCTGAAGGACGCGATGAACGAAGCGCTGCGCGATTGGGTGACCAACGTCGCCGATACGTTCTATTGCATCGGTACCGTGGCCGGCCCGCATCCCTATCCGGCCATGGTTCGCGACTTCCAGGCGATCATCGGCCGCGAGACGCGCGCACAGCTCGAGCGGCTGGAAGGCAGGCTGCCCGATTCGCTCATCGCCTGTATCGGCGGGGGTTCGAACGCGATGGGCCTGTTTCATCCCTTCCTCGATGAGCCGAGCGTCGAAATCTACGGCGTTGAAGCCGCCGGCCACGGTTTGCACAGCGGCAAGCACGCTGCGTCGATCGCGGGCGGCCGTCCGGGGGTGTTGCACGGCAATCGAACTTATCTGCTGATGAACGGCGACGGTCAGATCGAAGAGGCCCACTCCATTTCCGCAGGGCTCGATTACCCCGGGATCGGCCCGGAACACGCCTGGCTTCACGATCTCGGCCGCGTGAGGTTCCTCTCCGCAACCGACGAAGAGGCGGTCGCGGCATTCCAGCTTTGCAGCAGACTCGAAGGCATCATTCCGGCGCTCGAGCCGGCACACGCGCTCGCCAAGGTCTTGGATCTCGCCCCGAAGAAGCCGAGGGATCACTTGATGGTGGTCAATCTGTCGGGTCGCGGCGACAAGGATCTGGATACGGTCGAACGCTTCCTTGAGGGCAATCGGCGGCCATGACGCGCATCGAAGAACGATTCGCGGCGCTGCGCCGCGAGGGTCGAGCGGCGCTTGTGACCTTCACGATGGCCGGCGATCCCGATGCCGAAACATCGCTCGCGATCATGCGAGCGCTGCCGCACGCCGGCGCCGACATCATCGAGCTCGGCATGCCGTTTACCGACCCCATGGCCGACGGGCCGGCGATCCAGGCCGCCGGTCAGCGCGCGCTCGCTGCCGGGCAGGACATGCGACGAACGCTGGGAATGGTGCGCAGCTTTCGGGAAGCCGACGACGTGACGCCGGTCGTGCTCATGGGCTACTACAACCCGATCTATGTTTACGGGGTGGAGCGCTTTCTCCGCGACGTGAAATCGGCCGGAGTCGATGGGCTGATCGTGGTCGACTTGCCGCCGGAGGAGGACGACGAACTCTGCTTGCCGACGCTCGCGGCGGGGCTCAATTTCATTCGCCTCGCCACACCCACCACGGACGAGGCGCGCCTGCCCGCCGTGCTTCGCAACACTTCGGGCTTTGTCTATTACGTGTCCATCACCGGCACGACCGGAGCAGCCTCCCCGGATACGGCGAAGGTTGCCGCAGCGGTTGCGCGCATCAAGCGGCACACGGCCTTGCCGGTTGCGGTGGGTTTCGGCGTAAAGACGGCCGAGCACGCCCGCGCCATTGCCGCGGGCGCGGACGGGGTCGTGGTCGGCTCGGCGATCGTGGAGGCGTTACGCGCAAGCCTGGAGCAGGGCAGGTCCGGTCCCGCCGTGGTCGAGGTGGTCAGCAATCTCGTGTCGGAACTCGCGCGGGGCGTGCGCGCAGCGCGGCACACCGGGGCGGTCGAGCCGGCCCGGCCGTCGTAATCCGGTCAGAACCGGCGCATATTAGGCGCATGTAAAAGGCGTGCCATGAACTGGATCACCAACGTCGTTCGCCCGAAGATTCGCAGCCTATTGCGCCGCGAGACGCCGGAAAACCTCTGGATCAAGTGTCCCGAGACGGGTCAGCTCGTCTTCTACAAGGATGTCGAGGCGAATCAGTTCGTCATCCCTTCTTCCAACTATCACATGCGCATCTCCGCGCCGGCGCGGCTTAAGAGCATGTTCGACGGCGGGGAATACGAGGAGATCGAAGTGCCGGAGGTCGCCGTCGATCCGTTGCGCTTTCGCGACGAGCGGCGCTACGTCGATCGCCTGAAGGACGCACGCGGACGAACCGGGCTGCAGGACGCGGTCAAGGTCGGAATCGGGCGGCTCGACGGGCTGATGGTGACAATTGGCGTGCAGGACTTCGACTTCATGGGAGGCTCGCTCGGCATGGCGGCCGGCGAGGCGGTGATCGTCGGTCTCGAGACCGCGGTACGACGGCAGACTCCCTTCATCATGTTCGCCGCCTCTGGCGGCGCGCGCATGCAGGAGGGCATTCTCTCGCTCATGCAGCTGCCGCGCACGACGGTTGCGGTGCAGATGTTGCGCGAGGCGAGGAAGCCTTACATCGTTGTGCTCACCAATCCCACGACCGGCGGCGTGACCGCATCCTATGCCATGCTCGGCGACGTGCATATCGCCGAGCCCGGCGCCCTCATCGGCTTTGCCGGGCCGCGCGTGATCGAGCAGACCATCCGCGAGAAGCTTCCCGAGGGATTCCAGCGCGCGGAATATCTGCTCGAGCATGGCATGGTGGACATGGTGGTGCACCGACATCGGCTGCGCTCGACGATCGCCGCGCTTTGCCGTCTGCTGACCAAGGCGCCGGCGTCGGCCGTCGATCCGGGCGGGCCGCCGTCCCTGCCGGTCCCGGCGCATGCATGAGGGCGCCGGCCGCGGACGCTTGGCCTCGCCTCGCGCGGAACCGGTGACGTCAGCACCGGACGCATGCCATCGGTTCGGGACGTTTCGCTGTACCGCGTGCGCGGAAATGGATTGCCGTTGCCGGGCGGAAATGGGAGCTCTGGCCCGATGAAACAAGTGGACGCCGTCCTTGCCCGGCTGACCGCGCTGCATCCCAAGCGCATTGACCTGTCGCTCGCGCGCATGCAACGGCTGCTGGCCGCGCTCGGCCACCCAGAGCGCCGACTGCCGCCGGTCATCCACGTCGCCGGTACCAATGGCAAGGGTTCGACCGTTGCATTCCTGCGCGCGATCCTGGAAGCGGCCGGGAGGCGCGTGCACGCTTATACATCGCCGCATCTGGTGCGCTTCAACGAACGTTTTCGCCTCGCGGCGCCGCATGGAGGCAGGCTTGTCGATGATGCCGAACTGGTCGCCGCGCTGGAAACCTGCGAGCGCGCCAATGCGGATGCGCCCATCACGGTCTTTGAAATCACGACCGCCGCCGGGCTGCTGCTGTTTTCGCGCCATCCCGCGGACGTCCTGCTGATGGAAGTGGGGCTCGGCGGACGGCTCGACGCCACCAACGTGATCGAACGTCCGCTCGTCAGCGTCATCACGCCGATCTCGATCGATCACACCGATTTCCTCGGCGACACGCTTGGCAAGATTGCAGCCGAAAAGGCCGGTATCATCAAATCCGGTGCGCCGGTGGTCTCCGCCGCGCAGCATCGCGACGCGCTGGATGCGCTCGAACGGCGAGCGGCACGCGTCGGCGCGCCGCTCAAGGTTGCGGGAAAGGACTGGACCGCCACCGAGGAACGCGGCCGCCTGGTATTCCAGGACGATGCCGGCCTGCTCGATCTGCCGGCGCCGCGGCTTTACGGCCGCCATCAGTTCGAGAACGCAGGGCTGGCGATCGCCGCGCTGCGGGCGGCCCAATTCCGCATTGCGCCCGCCGAGTACGAATCCGGCATCCTGGCGGCCGACTGGCCGGCGCGTCTGCATCGGCTGGGCCAGGGACGGCTCGTGCGCCTTGCCCCCCCTGGCAGCGAACTCTGGCTCGACGGCGGTCACAATCCGGAGGGCGGCCGCGCCGTTGCCGCCGCGCTTGCCGATCTCGAAGAACGCGTGTCGCGGCCGCTCGTCCTCGTCGTTGGCATGCTGCGCAGCAAGGATTGCAAAGGCTTCCTCGCCAACTTTACCGGCCTCGCGCGGCGGGTGATCGCGGTGCCGATACCTGGTGCGGAGGCGGGACTTGCTGCGGAAGAGGTGGCTTCCTGTGCCCGCGCGGCCGGCCTCTCGGCGATGAGCCGCGACAACCTCGCCGAGGCGTTGGCAGCCGTCGTCGGCCTCGAGCTCGAGCCTCCGCCGCGCATCCTCATCACCGGCTCGCTTTACCTTGCCGGCGAAGTGCTGCGCGAGAATGATACGCCGCCGGTGTGACGATCGACGACCGTGCAGCGCGCCGCGGCAGTCATCGCGCGACCGGGGACGTCACGCGCGCAACCGCGCGGCCTAGCCGAAACCATGGCCGTGCTGTTTTGATGTTTCGAGAACCGTCCTGCGCGGCGATCAGATCGCGGCGCTGATCCACTGGTGCAGTTTCTGCTTGGGGGCCGCGCCGACTTGGCGGGAGGCGATCTCGCCGTTCTTGAACAGCATCAGGGTCGGAATCGACATGATGCCGTATTTGGCGGCGGTGTTAGGATTTTCGTCGACGTTGAGCTTCACGATCTTGACCTTGTCGCCCAACTGCTCGGCGATTTCCTCGAGTGCAGGCGCGATCATGCGGCAGGGGCCGCACCATTCCGCCCAGAAATCGACCACGACGGGGCCGGACGACTTGAGGACGTCCGTTTCAAAACTTGCGTCCGACACTTTGCCGACGGCCATGGGGGTACCTCATTCTTGCGTGCCGCAGCGCCTATGCGCCATCAACTGAAATGCGAACCTATGGACACGGGGCGAGAGCGTCAAGGCGCCTTCACGCAGGGGTGACCGGCGCCAGCGCCGCCTCCAGTTGCGCTTCCGAAACCTCCGTCAGTTCAAGAGTCTCGGTCCAAATCAGAGCGGCGCGGATCGGTCGATCGGGATAAAGCTGCGCGAGCAGGGCCCGATAGAGCGCGAGCTGGCGCGCATAGGCGCCGAATCGCTCCGCCCGATTCGAGCCGGTCTTGTAGTCCGCGATCAGCACCGCCGCCGCGGTGACCGCAAGCCGGTCGACCTGACCGGAGACCTCCACGACCCTCCCGGCGCGCGCGAGGCGTCCGACGATGGGCACTTCGGCCCGGCTGCCGGGTTGAAATAATTCCGCGAACCGCGGGTCCTCGAGGAGTCGCGTGATGCGATCCATGATCGCCGCCTTCTCCTCGTCGCCGAGATCGACGTCCGCGCGCGCGAGCACGCTGCGCATGGCTGCGTGCCGCCGCTCGCGCGGCAGTTCGGGCAGGGATTGCAACAAACGGTGGACGAGACGGCCACGCGCAAGCCGCCGCGCGGCCGCGCCGTCGTCCCGCGGCACGGCCGCATCGGAGGGCCGTATGGTCCCATGGCGCCGTGTCGGCGCAGCAATGGGAACGCGCAGCCAGACCGGTTCCGAGGCGTCGGCCGTCTCCGCCGCCTCCGAGGTTCCCGTCGCCTCCGTCGTCGCGGGTGCGCCGGTCCGCAACGGCTCAAGCGAGACCTTGCGGAAGCGCCACACTTCGCCGCTGCCGTCGTCTGCAGGCTCGCGCGTGCACTGGCCTTCGAGCGCGCGAGTGACAAGTTCGTACCAGCAACCCTCGGGCAGCTTGGTGCCGGGATCGACGCCGCAGACGATCAACCGCTCGATCGCGCGCGTCATCGCGACGTAAAGCAGCCGTCGATATTCGTCGCCGGCCTGTTCGAGCGCGGCCGCGCGCGCAGCCGCCATGGGGCCGACGTCGTCGCCTTTCGCGCCCGCCCAGATCAGCGGCCCCGACGCAGCCGAGCCGCCGTCGGCCGGCGGCAGGGTCAACAGTCGCGGCGGATGCCAGCCCTGCGGCGGCGTGGTGCTGTCGGCGAGGATGACGATCGGCGCCTCGAGGCCCTTGGCGCCGTGGACGGTCATCACCCGCACCTCGTCGCGCTCCATTTCCATGTCGCGCTTGACCTCGGTCTTGGCGGCGCGCAGCCAAGCAATGAAGCCCTGCAGCGACGGCGCCGCGATGCGTTCGTAATCGAGCGCGAGGTTGAGAAATTCGTCGAGCACATCGGCGGCCTCATGGCCGAGCCGCGCCAGCATTCTGCGGCGGCCTTCGCCGGGGCCGAGCAGCCAGGCGTAGAAGTCGAACGGCGCGCGGCGGAGCGCCTCCTCGCGCATGCGATCGAAGGCGTCCGCATGTTCGGGCAGTTGCGCGCGCAGGGATGCATGAAGACTGCCCCTGCGATTCCATGCGAGCTTGAACAATGTCTCCTCGTCGACGCCGAACAAGGGCGACTTGAGTGCGGTCGCGAGGGCGAGATCGTCGTCGGGCAGCAGCAGCGCGTCGGCAAGCGCCATCAGATCCATGACCGCGATATGCTCCGTCAGCATCAGCCGGTCCGCGCCGGCGACCGCGACGCCCTTGTTCTTCAGCGCACGGATGATTGCCTCGAACAATGCGCCCCGCCGCCGCAACAGAATCAGCACGTCCTTGGGGCGCATGCCGCGGGCTTGCCACGCCGCGACCGTCGCCGCGATGCGGCGCGCGAGTTTCACGACGCCGCTGGTGACGTTCTGCACGTCGAAAGGCGCAGCCCAGCCTTCAACGCTCGCGCGCGCGTCGGACTTCACCAGGTCCCAGATCTCGACCAGACCCGGTGCGCTGTCCGGAAGCCACTCGTGCACGGTCGGCACCGACTCTGCCGTCAATCCTCTCATGGCCTCGACGCGCGAGAATACCTGGTCGACCGCACCGAGCACGTTGGGGCCGGAGCGAAACGAATGCGTGAACTCTGTGGCCACAAAATCGAGACCGACGCGGTCATGCATCGCCTTGAAATGCGCACGCATGGCGGCGAAATCGCGCGGGGCCGCGCCCTGGAAGGAGAAGATCGATTGCTTCTCGTCCCCCACGGCGAAGATGGTACGGGGTCGTTCGTGCGCGCCTGCGCCGGAAAAGAAATCACCCGCCAGCTCGCGCACGATCGCCCATTGCCTGGGGCTCGTATCCTGCGCTTCGTCGATCAGTACGTGATGGATGCCGCGGTCGAGCTTGTAGTGCACCCACGCCGCGCGCTGGTCCTGCAAAAGCGCGAGAGTCCTGTCGATCAAGTCGTCATAGTCGAGCAGACCGCGCCGATTCTTCTCTTCCCGAAACCGCTCGATGACGGCATGCGCGATCGTGAACAGGGCGGCGCTCCGGTCTCGCGCTTCGATCGCGCGCCGCTGCTGCAGTAGTTTCCAGACGCGTTCGCGCTCATCCTCAAGGCGCTGGCAAAGCGCAGGCTCCCTGTTCCTGATCTTTTTGGTGACGAGTTGATCTCTCGTCTTGTCTCGCGAGCTGGTGCAGAAAATGTCGAGATAGGCACGCAGCCGCTCGGCACCGGTCAGCGACGAAAGGGCGCGGAAGCGCGCACCTTGCTGCATATCCGTTTGTCCGCCAGACGCGAGCACGTCCGCGAGCCTCGGCCAATCCGACCGAGCGATGAGGCTGTTGTCGAAAATTTCCGCCTCGACGCTCTCAACGGTATCCTGCGGTTGCACGCCGAGAGCCCGGGAAAGCTGTGCCACGGCGTTCTCGATGCCGCCCGCCGCGCCGATCCAGCGCGCGAGCGCGTCGCGAGCGCGGATTGCCTCGCGCAGCGTCTCCTGGAATGTCTGCTCCGGGGCGGCGAGCACGACGCGGGCGAGCGCCCGGCCGATGGGGCCTTCCGGCGTTTGCGCGCCCTCGAGCATGACCTCGAGACTGAGCGTATCGAGCATCTGCGTCTCGGCCGCCTCGTCCATGACCTCGAAATGCGCCGGCACGTTCGCTTCAAAGGGGAAGAGATGCAGCAGCTGCGCGCAGAAGGCATGAATCGTCTGCACCTTCAGGCCGCCCGGAGTCTCCAGGGCGACCGCGAACAGGCGGCGGGCGCGCTGGCGTTGCCCGGCATCTATCCTTTTGACCCCGATGTTGCGCATGGCGGCATCGAGCGCATCATCCTCGAGCTGGGTCCAGGCGCGCAGCTCCTGGAACACCCTGTTCGCCATGTTGGCGGCGGCCGCCTTGGTGAAGGTGATGCAAAGGATGCGCGCGGGATCGACATCGTCGAGCAGCAGGCGGATGACACGCTGCGCCAGCACGTGGGTCTTGCCCGAGCCGGCATTGGCCGACACCCAGGCCGAGCGCGCAGGGTCGGAAGCTGCGTTCTGCCGTTCGATGACGGTCGACGGGATGGCACGCGGCCTGCTCATTCGCCGCCATCCTCGCCGCTTGTCGCACTGGCGGCGGACCACTCGCCCACGCGGGCAAGATGGTCATAGACGCCGTAGCGCGTCTTCCACATGGGATGGAGCAGCGCATGGTATGGCTGCTGCGGATCGGCAAATCGTGCCAGCACTTGCCTGAGCTTGGCCAACGCGCGTTCGGCTTCGTCGTCCGGCGTGCTTGCCTGAAATGCGATGGGTTGGATTTCGCCGGCCTCGGTGCCGCCGCTCAGCCGCACATAGCCGAGTTCGGCAACCGAACTCTTCGCGGGGATCCCCTCGAAGCCGCCGCGACGCAAGATTGCGGCCTCCAAGGTGAGCTGCGGCGACAGCCCGGCCGTCACCTGCGAGGTGGTCGGCGGCTTGCCGGTCTTGTAGTCGAGGATAGCGTAGCGCCCGTCGCGGCGGCACTCGATGCGGTCGGCGCGCACGGTGAGGGTGAGGGCGGCATGGCCGAACGGGATGTCGATGCGTCCGCCGATTTCCGTCAGGATGCGCGTGATCTCGGCGCGGCGGGCGCGTTCGAACTCGGCGAACCATTCCGCGATGCGTCTGAAGCGCGGCCACCAGAAGGCGCGCGCCGCGGGATAGGCCTCGAGCGGCTCGAAACATACCGCGCCGATGGCCGTCAGCGCGCCCACGGGGTCGGCAGGGAGCCGGTCGGGGTGCGCCTTGCCGAATAGGGCGATGGCGTTGTGGATCGCGGTACCGAGGTCGGCTGCGTCCGGCGCGGCGTCCACCTCCTCGAGCGGCCGCAGGTCCAGAATGTGTCGCGCATAGATTGTATAAGGATCCCGCAGCAGATCTTCGATCTCGGTGACGCTGAGCCTGCGCGGCCGCGCTTCGAACGGCGGCCGGGGCGCGGGACGCTGGACGGGCCGCGGCGCGTCGCATTCGTCGAGCTTGCGTGCGAGCGCGATGAAGCGCGCGCCGCGCTTGAGCGCCTCCTTCCAGCGCGCCTCGCCGGCGACCGCCGCCAGCCGCTGCAGGAAGCGCGACGCGACCGTCGGCGCGCCGTTGAGCTTGGTTGAGCGGCTGAGGATCACCTCCGGCGCGCCCAGCGCCTGCGCGAAATCATGCGCGGAAAGGCCGACGCGGCGTTCCGGCAGGTCGAGACCGAGTTCCTGCCGCATGGGTCGGCTGAGCCAGGGATCGCCGCGCATCTGCGGCGGCCATACGCCTTCGACAAGCCCGCCGAGCACGAGGCGATCGACCGATTGGAGCCGTGCCTCGAGCAGGCCGAAAATGCGGACGCGCGCCCCGCTTTCGGGCGGATAAATCACCCGTTGCGCCGCGGCGGCGTTAAACAGTTGCGGATAGTCGTCACCCGTGACGTCGAGCGCGGCGGCCGCGAGGATCTCGTCGAAGAGGCCGCGCAGATCGTCCGTCATGCCGTCGAGCGCCTGCACCACCTCGGCGTGCCGCGCGGCAATCTGCGCCATCCGATGCGTGCCGCGCGCGAGCGTCTCGAGCGGCGCCAGCTGGGTCTTGAGCCTGGCAACCAACGCCTCGGCGCGGTCCAGCGCCGCATCGGTCAGCAGCAGTCGCGGATCGGAATGGTGCAGCGAGGACTCGCGGCCTGCGCGCGCCCGGGCAATCTGAGCGCGAACGGCCGCGAGCGCCGAAGCGAGCCCGGCGGTGCCGGGTGCGGGCCGAGGTCCGCGCAGGATCGCGCGTTCAAGGGCGGCAACCGAGGCGGCATCGACCGAACTCATGGGATGCTTGAGCAGCGCGAGCAGCGGAACCGGGGCGCATCCCCCGAGCGCGACCTCGGCCGCGAGCCGCGCGAATACCCCTGCCGCAGTCTCGCTCAACGGCATGCCGCGCGAGTCTTCCGCCGGCACGTTCCAGCGGGCCAAAGCGGCGATGACACGGCGGCCGAGTCCCACGTCGGATGTTACCAGCGCCGCGGTCTTGGCAGGATCCTCGATCGCCTCGCGCAACGCGACGGCGATGGCAAGCGCTTCCTCCTCGGCGTTGCCCGCCTCGATCACCGATACCGTTCGCATCGCGGCCTCGGCATGAGCGATGAAGTCCGCATCGAGCAGCCTATCTCTCCACAGCTCGCTCGCACCCGCCGGACGCAGCGCTTCTGAAACCAGACGTTCGCGGCCCTTCGGCGGTGCGAGCGGTTTCACGTCGGCCCGCGTCACGCCGATGCGCTCGAGCAGCCTCGCCATGGCGAATTGCGGATGACCGTGATCGGGCGCGTGCCGATCCGCGATCAAGGACCAGGTCGCTTCGTCGAGCTCGGTGTCCAGTCCCGGCAGCACGACCGCGCCGCACGGCATTCGGGCGATCGTGGCAAGCAGCGTCGCGGTTGCCGGAATGGAGCCGGTCGAACCTGCGGCGATGACCGGATCGGTGCTGGTCGCAAGGCGCGCGGCCTCCGCCGCAATCAACGCATTGCGACGCTCGGCGGGCTCCATGCAGCCTTTTTCTCGCAGGATCGCCGGCCAGTGCTGGCGGATGAATTTCAGGAAGTCGAGCGTCTGCTGCCAATACCAGTCGAACTCTGCTGGCACCAGCCCATCGAGGCGCTGCCAGTCGACGGCGCGCGTGGCCATGTCGTCCATCAGCCGCGCAAGGTCCTGCGCCAGCGCGAAGGCGGTCGCGGCATTGGTCGCAACCAGCGGTGCCTCGCCCGCCCGCTTGGGGTCTATGGCGGCGCTCCAGCGCAGGATGAGCTGCGCGAGCGGCATGAGGCGCGAAAGTCCCTCGAGTGCAGGCGGCAGAGCGAGCGCGGTTTGCGCGAGGCTGCCGCTTGCGGCTTCCGCGAATGCGATCTCCTCTTCGTCGATGTCGCCGAGCGGCACGATGCGCGGCAGAATTGCGGCATCGGCATCAATGCAGCGGAGGAATTCGTCGCGCGCGAGGCGGCATGCGCGTCGCGTGGGCAGATAGAGCGTCGCGCGGGCAAGGGCGAGCGGATCGCCGCTTGCGGGGAACCCTGCCACCAGCCGGCCTGCGCGCAGCGCCTCGATCAGCGTCGGCAGGAACCTGGCCGACGCGGGGATCGTGAAGAGATTGCACGGGGCCGTCGTCATCGAGTGGATGAATATACCGAATAGCGGCGCGCGCCGCGCCCGCCTCTCCTGCATGCCCACGGCGACGCGCTCAGCCCGCGCTCGCCCTGATCGCCGCTTCCGCGGCAGCGATCGCGTCGGGCGTGCCGATATGCATCCACACGCCTTCGAGCCGCAGCCCGTGCAGGCGCCCGGTTCGCTCGGCGCGGGCAAAGAGCGTGGTCAGCGGGAACGCGCCGGCGGGCGCGCCGCTGAAAAGCGTCGGGGCCAGGATCGCGGCGCCGGCATAGACGAAAGGCGCGATCTCCCGCTCCCCGCGCGCGGTGAGCCGCCCGTCCGCCGCCATGGTGAAATCGCCGCGCCCGCCATAGCCGATGCTGCCGGCGGTCGGCGCCAAGAGCAGGAGCGCGTCCATCGTCGCCGGATCGAAGGCTTCTGCGAGGCGCAAGAGATTGGGTCTCGGCCCCTCGATCCAGATCGTGTCGGAATTGAGGTGAAAGAACGGCGCCGGTCCCAATTGCGGCAGCGCCCTTGCCACGCCACCGCCGGTACCGAGCAGGAGGTCGCGTTCGTCGGACAGGACGACGCGCGGGCGCGCGCGACCCTGCAGGTGACGCGCAATCTGCTCGCCGAGATAATGGATGTTGACTACCGCGCACAGGACGCCGGCTTCGGCCAGCCGGTCGAGCACGTGGTCGATCAGCGCACGGCCGGCCACTTCCAGGAGCGGTTTTGGCCGCCGTTCGGTGAGCGGTCGCATGCGCAGGCCGAGGCCGGCCGCAAGCACCATGGCCGTTTGCGGTCTATGGTCCGTCATCGCAGCGACGTCAGCGCCGGGACATGCGCATGATACCATGCGGCGAGTTCGCCGAGCGCGGGGTGGGCGAGCGCGCGCAGCAGATAAGCCCATACGCGCGGCAGGTGACGCAGATATTGCGGTTTGCCGTCGCGCATGTCGAGCCGCGCGAAGATGCCGAGAATCTTGGATGCGCGCTGCGCCGCCACGGTCGCATAATCGCGCGCGAAGGCGGCCGCGTCGAAGCCGGCGTCGGTCTTCATGCGGGCGCGCACATAGCGTGAAAGCAGCGCGATCTCCATGGCCTCCGGAACGTCGACGCGCGCGTCCTGCAGCAGCGAGGCCACGTCATAGGCCGCAGGCCCGATGAGTGCATCCTGAAAGTCGATGAGGCCGATCCGCGCGATACCTTCGCGTTCAGGCAGCCAGATGAGATTGGGCGAATGGTAGTCGCGCAGCACCCATGTCGGGGCGACGTCGACCAGCGGCGTCAGCGCCTCTTGCCACAGCGCGCGATAGCGCGCGCGCGTTTGAGCGGTCGGCGCCGCATCGAGCCGCGGCAGGTACCAGTCGGTCAGCAGCTCGACCTCGATCAGGAAGGCGTCCATGTCGTAGCGCGGCAGAACGTAGCGGACGCCTTCGCCCGCAGGCAATGCGTCGGGCAGGGTCTGCGCATGCAGAAACGCGAGCAGGTCGACCGCGACGGCGTAGCGCGCTTCGACCGGTGCAGGCGGATCGCCGTCCACCACCGGCTCGTTGCCGAGGTCTTCGAGCACGGCAAGGCCAAGTGCGCGGTCGGCGGCGAAGACCGCCGGCGCCGACAGGCCGAGCGCTCGCAATCCGTGCGCGATGGCGAGGAAAGGCGTCACGTCTTCCGCCAGGTGGGCGATCGCGCTGTACGGCTTGCCGTCGCGCACCGGCGGGCCGTCCGGCCGCGGCGGCGCGTTCATCAGGATATAGGTCGTCCCGTCGCGGGTGAGCCGCTCATAGGAACGTGTCGACGCATCTCCTTCGATGCGTCGCCGGGCGGCTTCACCGAAGCCGTGACGTGAGAGGAAGTCGCGGATCGCGGCCATGCGCGCGACGCGCGGCGCGAGCGCGCCATGACCGGTCACACGTGCGTGCCGGTACGTCGCGCCCTGCTGCGGCGACAGCGTGAGCGCGACGTCGATGCGGTCGGCGGGCAACAGGCCTTGCGCACGGTCCGGCCATTCGACGAGCAGCACGTCATTCTTACCGAGATCATCCAAGCCGAGCTCGGCAAGTTCCGCCGGGCCGGACAGCCGGTAGAGATCGGCGTGCACCACGGTAAAGCGCGGCAGCGCATAGGTCTGCGTCAACGTGAAACTCGGGCTCGGTACTTCGAGCGCCTCGTCGTCGGCGAGATGGCGAATAAGCGCGCGCGCGAAGGTCGTCTTGCCGGCGCCGAGATCGCCGGAAAGCGTGATCACGTCGCCGGGTTCGAGCAGGCCGGCAAGGTCCTGCATCAGGCGATGCGTCGCCTTTTCGTCGGCGAGCGCCGTACTGAAGCCGAAGGTGCCGGAGCCGGATGAACCCATGGAATCGACCGCCTCATGCCCGCGCTTATAGACGCCCGGCGCGGCTGGCGGCCAGCGGCCACCTCGTCTCCCCGCTCTGGCGGGCGAGGCGGATGAGCCGCGTCCTTGTCAAGGCTCTGGACACGCGCGCCGGGTCGCTGGCAATGTCGCGGCAAAGGGTTGGCCCGCCGATGCGTAACGGTATCATCCTCGAGACGGAGGATCTCACCAAGGAATTCGCCGGTTTCGTCGCCGTCAGCAGCGTCAACCTGCAAGTCCGGCGCGGAACGATCCATGCCCTGATCGGCCCCAACGGCGCGGGCAAGACCACGTGCTTCAACCTCCTGACAAAGTTCCTACAACCCACCCGCGGCCGCATTCTGTTCAAGGGCAAGGACATCACCTCCATGGCGCCGGCCGACGTGGCACGTCTCGGTCTCGTGCGGTCGTTCCAGATTTCGGCCGTGTTCCCGCACATGAGCGTGCTCGAGAACGTGCGCATCGCCCTGCAACGCGCACGGGGGGCGTCGTTCGATTTCTGGCGCTCGACCGCGTCGCTCGAGCGCTTCAATCCTCGTGCGCTCGAGCTTATCGCCGACGTCGGGCTCGCTTCTTTTGCCGACTGGATCGCCGTCGAACTGCCTTATGGGCGCAAGCGCGCGCTGGAAATCGCCACCACGCTTGCGCTCGATCCGGAAGTGCTGCTGCTCGACGAACCGACCGCCGGCATGGGGCATGAGGACATCAACCGCATCGCGCAGCTGATCAGGCGCGTTGCGGCACACCGCACCGTGCTCATGGTCGAGCATAATCTTTCGGTCGTGGCGGATCTGTCGGACCGCATCACGGTGCTGACCCGCGGCCGCGTGCTGGCGGAAGGAGATTATGAAAGCATTGCCCGCAACGCGGAGGTGCGCGAAGCCTATCTCGGGGTGGGTCATGCTTGACGTCGGCGCGCCCCTGCTCGCGGTGGACGATTTGCACGCCTGGTACGGCGAGTCGCATATCCTGCACGGCGTCTCTTTCGAGGTGCGCGCGGGCGAGGTTGTCACGCTGCTCGGGCGCAACGGAGCAGGCAAGACGACCACGCTCAAATCAATCATGGGCATGGTCGATCACCGTTCGGGCTCGATTCGTTTCGAAGGCCGCGAGCTCATCGCCTGCAGTTCCGATCGCATTGCCCAGGCGGGCATTGCCTTCTGCCCCGAAGAACGCGGCATCTTCGCGAGCCTCGGCGTCGAGGAAAATCTGTTGCTGCCTCCGGTCGTGCGACCGGGCGGGCTTTCGCTCGAACAGGTTTTCGAGCTGTTTCCGAATTTGAAGGAGCGTCTCCGGACGAGCCAAGGCTCGAAACTTTCCGGCGGCGAGCAGCAGATGTTGGCGATCGGCCGCATCCTGCGCACCGGCGCGCGTCTATTGCTGCTCGACGAACCGACCGAGGGGCTCGCGCCCGTCATCATTCAGCAGATCGGCAAGACCATTCGCGCGCTCAAGGAGAACGGTTTCACCATACTGCTGGTTGAGCAGAACTTTCGTTTCGCCGCGACCGTCGCGGACCGCTATTACGTCATGGAACACGGGCGTATCATCGATCGCTTTGCCAATGCGGAACTGGATGCCAGCGTCGAGAAGCTGCACGACTATCTCGGTGTCTGACGGAGTCGCGAATAACCAAGGAGGAGAGGAGCCATGAGAAAGATCCTGGGGTCGGCGGCACTTGCCGTCGCTCTCGCCTGCGGCGGCGCCCATGCGCAGCAGATTCACGTGAAGGTCGGCGTGCTCACCGACATGGCGAGCCTTTACGCCGACGATACGGGCATAGGCTCGGTGATCGCCGCAAAGCTCGCGGCCGAGGATTTCATGAAAACGCATCCCAACGTGAAGGTTGAGGTGGTCAGCGCCGATCACCAAAACAAGGCCGACATCGGCACCAATATCGCCAATCAGTGGTTCGACGTCGATCACGTCGACATGATCGCGGATGTGCCGAACTCGGGCGTGGCATTGGCCATTGCGCAGGTCACGGCGCAGAAGAACAAGGTTTTCGTGGCCTCGGGTCCCGCGACCTCGGATTTGACGGGCCCGAAATGCACTCCCAATACCGTGCACTGGACCTACGACACCTGGATGCTGGCCAACGGCACCGGCAAGGCCATCGTCAAGAACGGCGGCGACACCTGGTTCTTCCTGACGTCGGACTACGCCTTCGGCCATGCGCTCGAACGCGATACCGCGGCGGTCGTGACGGCCAACGGCGGTAAGGTGCTCGGCGCCGTGCGGCATCCCATCAACACCAGCGACTTCTCGTCGTTCCTGCTGCAGGCGCAGGCCTCGAAGGCCAAGATCATCGGCCTTGCCAATGCGGGCGGCGACACCATCAACGCCATCAAGCAGGGCGCCGAGTTCGGCATCGTCGCCGGCGGTCAGAAATTCGCCGGCCTGCTCGTGTTCGCACCCGATGTCGCCGCCCTCGGTCTGAAGACCGCGCAGGGCCTGATGTTCACCGAAACCTGGTACTGGGATCTCAATGACGGCAGTCGCGACTGGACCAAGCGCTGGGCCAAGGAGCGCAACGCGCAGGGCAAGGTCCCGAGCATGAACATGGCAGGCGTCTATGCCGGCACGCTGCATTACCTGAAAGCGGTCGCCGCGCTCGGCAGCGCGGCCGACGGCAAGGCGGTGGTTGCGGAGATGAAGAAGATTCCGACCGACGATCCGCTGTTCGGCAAAGGCACCGTGCGCATCGACGGCCGGGTCCTGCATCCCGCTTATCTGTTCGAGGTCAAGAAGCCGGAAGAATCGAAATATCCCGGCGATTTCTATCATGTCCGAGCGACCATTCCCGCGGATGAAGCCTTCCGCCCGCTCAAAGACGGGCACTGCCCGTTGGCGAGCGGCTGACGCGGATCCGGTGTTCCGCACCCGGCGGGCCGGGAGGCGATCATGAGCGTTCATGACCGATGCCGCCCGGCTCGTCGTGCGCGTCGACCTTCCCGCGTGGTGGGCGGTCGCCGCATCGGCTGCCGCCCGAGGAGGATATCGTTGCGCCGGGTGGAGGATGTCCTCCCGGCTGAGAAGGAGAGGAATTCGCGGCCGCGCTGCGCCCCGGCGACGGCGCTGCGGCGCGAGCTGAACAAGAGCGGGAACTGAAGCACGCGATGTTCGAGGTCTTCGGCATTCCTTCGACGGCGCTGTTCGGTCAGCTCCTGATCGGGCTGATCAACGGGTCGTTCTATGCTTTGCTGAGCCTCGGGCTTGCCGTGATCTTCGGCATGCTCAACATCATCAATTTCACGCACGGCGCCCAATACATGCTCGGCGCCGTGACCGCCTATCTGCTGCTCAATTATGCCGGGCTCGGCTATTGGCCGGCGCTCGTCATTGCGCCGATCGTCGTTGGTCTTTTGGGCATCCTCATCGAGCGCGTTTTCCTGCGGTGGATCTACCGACTGGATCATCTTTACGGCCTGCTGCTCACCTTCGGGCTGGCGTTGATCATCGAAGGCATCGGCCGTAATTACCTCGGCACGGCAGGCCTGCCTTACACGCTGCCCGACTCGCTGCGCGGGGGACGGAATCTCGGTTTCATGTTCCTGCCCAACTACCGGGCGTGGGTGATTGCGGCGTCGCTGCTGGTGTGTTTCGGCACCTGGTTCATCATTGAACGCACGCGGCTTGGCGCCTATCTGCGCGCGGCAACCGAGAACCCGGCCCTGGTGCGCGCATTCGGCATCAACGTGCCACGGATGATCACGCTGACCTACGGATTCGGCGTGGCACTCGCGGCTTTTGCCGGCGTCATGGCGGCGCCGATCTACAACGTTTCGCCCAATATGGGGTCCGAGCTGATCATCGTGGTGTTTGCCGTGGTCGTGATCGGCGGCATGGGGTCGATCCTCGGTGCCATCGTCTCGGGGTTCGGCCTCGGCGTGATCGAAGGCCTGACGAAGGTTTTCTACCCCGAGGCCTCCAACACCGTGATTTTCGTCGTCATGGCGATCGTGTTGCTGGTGCGCCCCGCGGGATTGTTCGGCCGGAGGACGTGATGGAACGCTTTGTCGACCCTCTGGTCAGCAAGCCTTCGACCCTGCGGGTCGGCAGCGAGACCATCGCCTTCGCGGTGATGGTGCTCGGCCTGGTCATTACGCCGCTCTTCGTCTATCCGCTGTTTCTGATGCAGGCCATGTGCTTTGCGTTGTTTGCGCTCGCATTCAATCTGCTCATCGGCTATGTCGGCCTGCTCTCGTTCGGACATGCGCTTTATTTCGGCTGGGCGAGCTATCTGTCGGCGCACGCCGCAAAGGTCTGGGGTCTGACGCCCGAACTCGCGATTCTGACCGGTACCTTGACCGCGGCGCTGTGCGGTCTCGGCGCCGGGTTCCTGGCCATTCGGCGACAGGGCATCTATTTCGCCATGATCACCCTGGCGCTGGCGCAGATGATGTATTTTTTCGCCGTGCAAGCCAAGTTCACCGGCGGCGAGGACGGCATTCAGGCGGTGCCGCGCGGGCATTTGTTCGGGCTCATCGATCTGCGCAACGATACGGCGATGTATGTCGTCGTGCTGACGATTTTTCTTGCCGGCTTCTTGTTCATCTATCGCGTGATTCATTCGCCGTTCGGCGAAGTATTGAAGGCGATCCGCGAAAACGAGACGCGCGCCATCTCGCTCGGCTATAAGACCGACCGCTACAAGCTGGTCGCATTCGTGCTGTCGGCGACGCTTGCCGGCGTCGCCGGCGCGACCAAGGCGGTGGTTTTGCAGCTTGCCTCGCTGACCGACGTCAACTGGCCCATGTCGGGGGAGGTCGTGTTGATGACGCTGGTCGGCGGGCTCGGCACGATCTTCGGACCGGTGGTCGGCGCCTTCGTGATTCTGGCTATGCAATACAAGCTTGCGTTCATGGGCGAGTGGGTTTTGGTGATCCAGGGGGCGATATTCGTCGTCTGCGTCCTGTTGTTCCGCCGGGGCATCGTCGGCGAGCTTGCGGGGAGGTTACGCATTCGTCTTTGAACGACCGCGCTCGTCAAGCCGCCGTCTGCTGCTCCGCCTTCTCGACGGGGAATATGCAGGTGACCGTGGTTCCGCGTCCGGGTGTCGAGTCGATCGTCACTCGACCCCCGTGAAGTTCGACGAACGAGCGCACCAGCGAGAGACCCAAGCCGGGCCCGCGGTGCCGCGAACCGCGCGGGTCGGTTTCGAACCAGTCGAAGATCTTGTCTTGGGCCTCCGCCGGAATACCGGGTCCGCGATCGGACACCGAGAAGTGGACCGCGTTGGGCTGGCGCGTTGCCGACAGCGTGACGGTCTCGCCGGGCGGCGAGAAGCCGATGGCATTGGACAGCAGATTGAACAGAATTTGCCGCAACCGTCTTTCGTCGGCGACGAAATGGCCGATCCCCGGCGCAACGCGGATGTCGAGCTTCAATCCGTCCTTCACCAGACGGTCTTGCACGCCTTCGGCCGCTGCCTCCATGCACGCGCGTATGTCGACCTCGCTCAGGTTGAGCGTCATGGCGCCGGCGTCGATCGTGGCGAGATCAAGAATATTGTTGATGATGGCTAGCAGCGCGTTGGTCGATGCGGTGATGTAGCCGAGATATTCGCGTTGTTTGTCGTTGAGCGCGCCGAATGCGGCGTCCCCCAGAAGATTGGCGAAGCCAATGATGTTGGTGAGAGGGGAACGCAATTCGTACGAGACGTGATGGACGAAATTAATCTTGATGCTGTCGGCCTCTTCCAAGGCCTCATTGCGTTCGCGCAGCGCCCGCTCGACGTTCACGGTATCCGTCACATCCTGGAAGGTCACGAGCGTGGCGCCGTCCGGCAGCGGCATGGTCGTGAGATCGATCACCATGCCGTCGCGGCGCTCGATCCGAGCGGTAACCGGTTCGCGCGCCTCGA
Source organism: Pseudolabrys sp. (assembly GCA_019689975.1). Lineage (GTDB taxonomy): Bacteria > Pseudomonadota > Alphaproteobacteria > Rhizobiales > Xanthobacteraceae > Pseudolabrys. Next base: position 89,942 of record JADGGK010000001.1, on the reverse strand, counting down.
TGGCCGTCACGGCGGCTCGCAACTGTCTCCAGACCGCGGTCTCGTCGTGCAGCACCTGACACCAGGCCGCCACCGCGTCGACATGCGGGCGCTGGTCGAGCGCGCTGCTTGCGAGCTTCCACATGCGCTGGAATGCCGGATTGTGCAGGCGCACGCGCCCGTCGCTGCCGAACACGGCCACCGCTTCCGTGAGATGATCGAGCGTCTCGCTCTGGACTTTGATCAGCGCTTCGTAGCGACGGCTGAGGTCCAGCCTCTCCGTGACGTCGTCGTAGAGATAAGTGACGCCGCCTTCGGGATTGGGCGTGGTGACGACGCGCAGCGCCCGTCCGTCCGGCAGATGCCAAAGATGCTCGGCCGGCTCGACCGCGGTATAGGCTTGGTGCAGCTGCCGCCGCCATTGACGGAAATCCTGTTCCTCCGGCAGTTTGCGTGCCGAGCGCAGCGCTTCGAGAACGGCCGCATCGGTCGGCGCCTGGTCGAGGAAAGCGGCGTCGAGGTCGAACAGAGCGCGGTAGGCGCTGTTGTAGAAGGTGAGCTTGCGGTCGGCGTCGAAAATTGCCACCCCCGTCGCGAGCTGGTCGAGCACGCGGCGATGCGCGTCGATCATGCGCGCAAGCTCGGCGCGCATGGTTTCGGCCTCGGTGCGATCGATTGCAATTCCCGCCCGGCCGACGTCGGTCGGGACATCGATCACGTCGAATATGCGCCGCGCGCCGGCGGCGATGGCAGGCAGGCGCGCGGCGAAGGGTCGACGGGCCGTGCTTGCCTGCAGCATCTGATCGCGCGCGGGCCGGTCGAACAGCTCCAGCCCGCGCGCCGCGGCATCTTTCGTGTCGGCCGCTTCGACCGCCCGCGCATAGGCCGCGTTCACGAACGCGAGCCGTCCGTCTTCCTGCCGCACCCACACCGGCGCGGGCAAGGAGTCGAGCAGGGCGGTCACGGCGGAGGCGTCGCGCTGCAGCCGTTCATGCCGTTCGGCGAGCGCGATGAGCTGCCGCTCGATGCCGCCGATGTCGCGCAGCCGCAACACCGCGCGCCCGGCAACGATCCGACCCTCGGCTTCGACCGGTTTGCCCGCGGCGCTGGTGAAGCTCATGACGAAGGCCCGGCCGCTGCGACGCAACGCATCGACCGCCTGTTCCATCCGTTGCGCGGCTGAAGGCCCGAGCCAGGTACCGAAGGCAAGCATGCGCTCGGCGGGGACGCCGGGAGTGAACAGGTCCGTATCGCCAAGGATGGTCGGCCGGTCGGATGACGCCGTCCATTCCACGAGCACCACGGGCTCCGAAAACAGCAGCGCCTTGAGCCGGTCGAGTTCCGCCCGCAGGTCATTGGCCTCCTCGCGCGCGGCCATTTGCGCTGCCGCGGCCTTCCTCCCCGCGCGCAGCAACCAGATGGCTGCGCAGAGGCCGAGCGCCACGACGCCGAGCGCGCACAGCAGCAACGGCCATTCGTGCGTGGCCAGCACGGGCAGGATGCCCTCGGCGGCATCGGCGAGCGCGCGACCGTCGAGTGCCGTCGCGCTCGGCGCGAAGACGACAAGGCAGGCGCTCACCGCGACGGCGAGGCCCGTGCCCCACCGCGGGCGAGAACGCAGCCTCTCGTTCGCCGCCCGGACCCTCTCCGGCATGCAAGACCTGCCCCACGACCGGCGCGCATCGTCCGCCGGCGATGCCCGCGAATCGTCGGACTTTACTCCCGCCATGACTCGTACCGAAAGAGTCCAGACCGTGAACATCGGCGCAACCCGCTGGTCGCGGTGAGCGACACGGCAGCATCGCCAGCCACCTACGGCTTTCAACGCCCGTATGCTCGTTCGGGCCGCGAAAGAGCCGAGGCGTCCTTGCTGTCGCGCGCGCACGCGTTCCGTCGCGGCTGACGGAAACGCAAATGCCCGCCGTTTGCGGAACGTGAGCGGATATCAGCCGCCGGTCGAGCCAAATCCTCCGGCGCCGCGCGCGGTCGCGTCGAGCGAGGTCACTTCGCGCAAATGCGCGCGCGTGACCGGCGCAATGACAAGCTGCGCAATGCGCATGCCGCGCGCGACCGTCACCCGCTCGTCGCCCAAATTGACCAGCAGTACCTTGATTTCGCCCCGATAGTCCGCGTCGATCGTGCCGGGCGCATTGAGGACCGTAACACCTTGCCGGGCTGCAAGGCCGGAACGCGGCCGCACCTGGGCCTCGTGACCTTCCGGCAAGCCGATGGCGACACCTGTCGGCACCAGCGCGCGGGCCCCAGGGGGGATCGTCAGCGGCGCTTCGGCGGGCACGGCGGCGAGCAGGTCAAGACCGGCGGCCAGCACGCTCTGATAGGAAGGCAGCGGCAGATCCCTGCCGTGCGCGAGCCGCATGATCTTGACCTCGACGCTCATGCCGGTACCGCGAGGGTATCGGCGATACGCGCGATCAACTTCGCGGCCACCTCCTCTTTTGACTGCAGGGGCCAGGCCTCGACTCCATCGGCGGTGACCAGCGATACCCTATTGCGGTCGCCCCCCATGACGCCGGTATGCGGGGAGACGTCGTTGGCCACGATCCAGTCGCAGCCTTTTCGAGCGAGCTTCGCTCTCGCATTGGCCGTAATGTTCTCGGTCTCGGCGGCGAAACCGATGACGAGCCGCGGCCGCTGCGCGGTGCGACGGGCCACGCTCGCCAGAATGTCCGGGTTCTCCTTGAGAGCCAGTGTCGGCGCCTCGCCGCCGGGAATTTTTTTCATCTTCTGCCTGCCGGCATTGTCGACGCGCCAGTCGGCGACCGCCGCGGCGAAAATCGCCACGTCCACGGGCAGGGCGCGTTCGACCGCACGCAGCATATCGCGGGCGGTCTCTACGTGCACCGTCGTCACGCCGGGCGGGTCGGGCAGGTTCACCGGCCCGCTGACCAAGATGACATCGGCGCCGGCCCGGGCGGCGGCATGCGCGATGGCGTGACCCTGCTTGCCCGACGAACGGTTGGCGATGTAGCGCACCGGGTCGATCGGTTCGTGGGTGGGGCCGGAGGTCACCAGCACGCGCGTATTTGCGAGCACGGGCGCGACGCGCTCGGCAAGCAGACGCATGACGGCGTCAGCGATTTCCACCGGTTCCGCCATGCGGCCGGGCCCTCGCTCGCCGGCTTCCGCCATCTCGCCTTCATTGGGTCCCACGAGAGCGGCCCCATCGGCGAGAAGCCGCGCCAGATTGCGCTGCGTCGCCCTGTGCGCCCACATCCGCGGATTCATTGCCGGCGCCAATAGAATTTTCGCTTCCGTCGCGAGCAGCACGGCCGTGGCGAGATCGTCGGCGTGGCCGCCGGCGAGCTTGGCCAGCAGATCGGCGGTTGCGGGTGCGACCACCGCGAGATCGGTTTCGCGGGCGAGCCGGATATGCCCGACGTCGAATTCATGCGCCGGGTCGAACAGATCGGTGAAAACGCGTTCGCCGACGAGCGCGCCCGCGGCCAAAGGCGTCACGAAATGGGTCGCCGCGCGCGTGAGGATGCAGCGCAGCGCAAGGCCGCGTTCCTTGAGGCGGCGGATCAGGTCGAGCGACTTGTAGGCGGCAATGCCGCCGCCGATGACGAGAAGAACGCGGCGTGACGGCGTCGGCGGCGGGCTCGGCGGCGTTCTCTGTTCGCGGGCGGACGTGCGCGCGTCGCGGGGGCTTTCCGCGACCGCACTGCGCAGGATGGTTCGTACCTCGTCCTCGACCGAGCGACCGCTGCGCGCCGCGCGCAACCGCAGCGCTTTTTTTAGACCCTCGTCGAGGCGACGGACGGTCAAGGAGGCCATGTGAAATATCCTCGGTCCGTCAATATCATACGCCAATCATGATTGCAATGCAATCAGTGCAATCAAAACCTTGAGGCCGGCCGCGGCCGGCTCGACCGCCGCCTATCCCGCCGTGGGGTCGACCGTACCCGGCGACTGATGCGGCGCTATCGAGCTCAGCCGGCGCAGCGCCGCGCGCAGGGCCTCGACATTGCCGTGCGGGATCCGCCGCTCCACCTCGGCATGCGTTTTCTCCCAGATCGGATAGGCCTTGGCGAGCAGGGCGCGTCCCGCGGGCGTGATGCTGAGAAGCCGGCCGCGGCGGTCGTCCTTGTCGACCGTCACTTTCACCAGCCCGCGCCGTGCGAGCACCTTGAGCGCCGCGGTGAGGGTGGTGCGGTCCATCGCCAATAGCTCGGCTACGCTGCCGAGATTGGGCGGCGCCGGCCGATTGAGCGCCATCAGCAGCGAGAACTGGCCGCTGGTCAGGTTGAAGGGCCGGAACGCGTCGTCGAAACGGCGCGCGAGCGTGCGCGCGGCGCGCTGGGTATGCAGGCACAGGCAAGCGTCGCGGACGACCGGCGCCGCCTCGAACGGCAGCTGGGAGAACTTTGACACGGGACAATTATGTTGATATCAACCTAATTGTCAATGAGCGGAAATCGTCGCCAGGGCGCCGTTCCACGGGAGCCCATGACCATTGCAAGGAGACCAGACATGCAAGTCCAACCCTACCTGTTTTTCGACGGGCTCTGTGAGGAAGCGATCGAATTCTACAAGAAGAACCTGGGGGCCGAGGTCGACATGCTCATGCGTTACAAGGACAGTCCCGAGCCCGCGACCTGCACGCCGGCCGACGGCAACAAGGTAATGCACGCCTCGTTCAGAATCGGCGACACCCAGCTGATGGCTTCCGACGGCCGCAACAGCGGCAATCCGCGGTTCGAGGGCTTCGCGCTGTCCATCGCCGCCAAGGACGAGGCAGACGCCGACCGCAAATTCAACGCTCTGTCGGCCGGCGGCAAGGTCACCATGCCCATGGGCAAGACCTTCTTCTCGCCGCGCTTCGGCATGTGCGCCGACAAGTTCGGCGTGAATTGGATGGTCATCGTCCAGCGGTAAGCCGTCGCCGCACGCGCACGGCGCAAGGTGCTGCCGCGCGCGGCGGTCGGCAACAAGCGGCGTTGCTCAAACCAGCATGAGCGCGATCCACAGCAGCAATGCCGCAATCGTCCACAAGCCGAGCGTGGTCCAGCGGCTGCGACGCGCCTCCGCCTTGCCGATGGCGGCGACCGTCTCGGGCGACAGCAGCAGGCCGTCGCGCGTGATCGCGTCGAGCTGGTCAAGCAGCAGCGCGCCGCGCGTCAGCAACTGCGGTATCTGGCCGGCGAAGCGGCCCACTTCACCGGCGCCCTGCACCGCGCCCTCCAGCCTGCCGATCGGACCGAGATTGCGCTCGATCCATTCCCGCACGACGGGATCGGCGGTGCTCCACATGTCGAGCTTGGGATCGAGCGAGCGGGCAACGCCCTCGACGACCACCATCGTCTTCTGCAGCAGCAGCAGCTCGGGCCGCGTGCGCATGTCGAACAGACCCGTGACCTCAAACAACAGCGCCAGCAGCTTGGCCATGGAAATATCTTCCGCGGTGCGATTGTGGATCGGCTCGCCGATGGCCCGGATCGCCTGCGCGAAGCTGTCGACGGAGTGATGCCGCGGCACGTAACCGGCGTCGAAATGCACCTGCGCGGTACGTCGGTAGTCGCGGGTGATGAATCCGAAGAGAATCTCCGCGAGAAAGCGCCGCTCCTTCGCGCCCAGTCGCCCCATGATGCCGAAGTCGACCGCCACCAGCCGCCCGTCGTCGTCCACGAACAGGTTGCCGGGGTGCATGTCGGCATGGAAGAAGCCGTCGCGCAACGCGTGGCGCAGGAAGTTCTGGATCACCGCGCGGCCGAGCGCCGGAAGGTCGAAGCCCTTGGCTCTCAGCGCGGCGTGGTCGCCGAGGGGCGTGCCGTCCGCCCATTCGAGCGTGAGCACCTCGCGCGCGGTGCGGTCCCAGTCAACCGCCGGCACGCGGAAGCCGTGGTCCTCGCGCGTGTTTTCCGCCATTTCCGAGGCGGCCGCCGCTTCCAGCCGGAAATCCATCTCGATGGCGACCGAGCGGGCGAGCGTCGCCACCACTTCGGTGAGCCGCAGCCGCTGCGCCTCGAGCGAGACCTGCTCGGCCTTGCGCGCGGCGAAGAAGAACGCGCCGAGATCGGATCGGAAACGCCGTTCGATTCCGGGCCGCAGCACCTTCACGGCCACCGGCTTGCGCACGCCTTCGCGCACGACCTCGGCGCGGTGCACCTGCGCAATCGACGCGGCGGCGACCACCGGCCCGAAGCTTGCGTAGACCTGGTGCAGCGGCTTGCCGAGCGCCGCGGCGACGGCCGCCTCCGCCTCGGCTTGCGGGAAGGGCGGCATCTTGTCCTGCAGGCTTTCGAGGTCGCGCGCGATCGCCGCGCCCACCACGTCCGGACGTGTCGCGAGGAATTGGCCGAGTTTCACGTAGGTTGGCCCGAGCCGTGTAAGCGCCGCCGCGAGCCGCCCGGCGCCTTCCTGCGCGCGCGGCCGTTCGACGAGCCGCGCGAGCGCGATCGCCCAGCGCGCCAGCGGCGGCAGCGCCCGCGTATCGATCAGCGCCAGCACGCCTTCGCGCGCGAGCACGAAACCGGCGCGGGCCAGACGCGTCACGTGGGGGAGAGCCGCAATCACAGCCGCCAGCCCGAATGCAAGGCGACGATGCCGCCGGACATCGCAGTGAACGAGACGCGCCGGAAGCCGGCTGCTTCCATCATGCGGGCGAACACATCCGGTCGGGGAAAACGGCGGATCGACTCGACGAGATATTGATAGGCGGCGCGATCGCCGGCCACCGCCTGCCCAATGCGGGGGATCACCTGGAAGGAATAAAGCTCGTAGAGCAGGTCGAGCCCGGGCACGTCCACGGAGGAGAATTCAAGACAGAGAAAACGCCCGCCGAACTTGAGCACGCGCGCGGCTTCGCGCAGCGCCGCATCCATACGCGGCACGTTGCGGATGCCGAAAGCGACGGTGACGCAATCGAAGCTGCGGTCCGGGTAGCGGAGCGCTTCCGCGTTACCCTGCTCGAATGCGACCCGGTCGTCCAGGCCCTGTTTCAGAGCACGCTCGGCGCCGAGGTCGAGCATGTCGGCATTGATATCGCAGACAATAACGCGGACGCCGGGGCCGCCCGCGCGTGCGACGCGCAGCGCGACGTCGCCGGTTCCCCCGGCGAGGTCGAGCAGCACGAAATCCCTGTCCGAGCGCGGCGGATTGACCGCGGTGACAAGCGCGTCCTTCCAGGCCCGATGCAGGCCGAACGACATCAGGTCGTTCATCAGGTCGTAGCGGCGTGCGACCGACCGGAACACGCCGTCGACCATCCCCTGCTTCTCCGCGAGGGGAACGGTGCGCGCGCCGAAATGTGTCCCTTCGTCCCCGCCCATCGCCGCTCGTCCTTCGTTGGCGAGACCATAGCGCGCGGCCGCCCAAGGCGCTATGTGTCGGCGCGGGGAGCGGTTAATCATGCCGGAATTGCCCGAGGTCGAAACGGTTCGCCGCGGTCTGGCGCCGGTAATGGAGGGCGCGCATTTTGCCCGGGTCGAACTGCGACGGCGCGACCTGCGCTGGCCGCTGCCGCGGGATTTCGCGCGGCGGCTCGAGGGCCGGAGGGTCGAAGCACTCGGCCGCCGCGCGAAGTATCTTCTCGCCGACCTTTCTTCCGGCGACGTCCTGCTGATGCATCTCGGCATGTCGGGATCGTTCCGCATCGGCGCCGCCGACGCGCCCGGAATCTACTATCACGAGCGTTCGAAAGACGTCGCGCATGATCACGTCGTGTTTCACATGTCGAACGGGGCGGTGATCACTTTCAACGATCCGCGCCGCTTCGGCGCGATGAAGCTCGTCCCGCGCGCAACGCTCGACCATGAGCCCCTGCTGCGCGCGCTCGGGCCCGAGCCCCTCGGGAATGCATTCGACGCGGCGAGCCTGGCGCGAGCATGCGCGGGCAAGAGGACGTCATTGAAGGCGGCGCTGAGCGACCAGCGCGTCGTTGCCGGTCTCGGCAATATCTATGTCTGTGAAGCCCTTTTCCGCGCGCGCCTGTCGCCCAGGCGACGGGCCTCGACGATCGCCGACCGCGCCGGACGACCCAACCCGCGCGCCGAGGCCCTGGTCGATGCCATCAGGGCGGTCCTCACCGACGCGATCGCCGTCGGCGGCTCATCGCTGCGCGATCATCGTCGCACCGACGGCTCGCTCGGCGACTTTCAGCACAATTTTCAGGTCTATGACCGCGCGGGGGCACCCTGCCCGGTCTGCAGGGGCAGGATCATGCGCATCACCCAGGGCGGACGCTCGACGTTCTACTGCCCCACATGCCAGAAATAGCCGGATGCAGCGGGAGACCAGCATGAGTTACCAGAACATCCTCGTCGAAACCAAGGGTCGCGTCGGCATCATTCGGCTCAATCGGCCGCAGGCGCTCAACGCGCTCAACCGCGCGCTCAAGGCGGAATTGGTGCAGGCGATCGATGCATTCGAGGCCGATGATGCGATCGGCTGCATGCTGATCACCGGCAACGACAAGGCGTTTGCCGCTGGCGCCGACATAAAGGAAATGGCGGACAAGACCTTCATCGAGGCCTATCTCGGCAATTTCGCCGGCAACTGGGATCGGGCTGCGCGGGCGCGCAAGCCGATCGTCGCTGCCGTCGCCGGCTTCGCGCTCGGCGGCGGTTGCGAGCTCGCCATGCAATGCGACCTCATCATCGCCGCCGACAACGCCAAATTCGGCCAGCCCGAGATCAAGCTCGGCGTCATTCCGGGCATCGGCGGCACGCAGCGCCTCGCGCGCGCAGTAGGCAAGGCCAAGGCGATGGATCTGATCCTGACCGGCCGCATGATGGATGCCGCCGAGGCGGAGAAGTCCGGCCTGGTTGCGCGCGTCGTGCCGGCGGCAAGCCTGATGGAGGAGGCGATGAAAGTGGCGGAGACGATCGCCGGCATGTCGCTGCCCGCGGTCCTCGCCGCCAAGGAGGCGGTCAACCGCGCCTTCGAGAGCCCCTTGTCGGAGGGCGTCGTATTCGAGCGGCGCATCTTCCATTCATTGTTTGCCACCGAGGACCAGAAGGAAGGCATGCGGGCCTTCATCGAAAAACGCCCGCCGCGATGGCAGCATCGATGAGTTTTTCGTAGGCCGCGCGTCTATCCGTCGCGCACGCAGATCACGCGCGTCACCGCCGCCGGCGCCTCGCCGCCCGTGTCAGCGACGGTGGGCACGCGGTGCGCCGCCAGGAAATTCACGATCGCGCCGCTCGGCACGAGGCGCGCAGGCGAAGGCGACGCGTCGAGGCTGGCAAGCATCGTGCCGCGAATATCCATCATGCCGATCACGCGACCACGAGAATCGACGACGGCGGCCCCGATCAGGCCCGCGATCGGCGCCGCCCCGTGCGGCACGATCATGCCGTCGTCGGTCGATCGCGCCTTGATCTGCGTGCGCCTGTCGTCGCTCTGCTCGCGCGGATCGGGAACGCCGACGAGCGTCACCTCGCCGCTGTCGGGCGCCTCGCGCGCCAGCGGGACCGCGGCGAGGCCGCTTTGTCCGTAGACGCGCAGCAACGCAAGGCCCGTGCGGTCGTCCGCGGCCACGCGTTCGGCGTCCCCGAGACCCACCGCGGCAATGATGCGGCAGCCCTCGGTCAACCGGCGCGACGTGACGATGTGGCCTTGCGGGCTGACGATGAGGCCGGTGCCGTATTCCACCGGTCGGGTCGGCGCGACATAGGGTGCCGCATGCTCGGGGAACGGCACGAAGGCGTTGAGCATCGCCGTCGTCACCGGCGCAAGCATTCCGTCCCACGCCTGGTCGTACATCATGGTGAAGCCGCGCAGCTCGCCGCCGCGCGCCTGCGCGCGCACCGAGAAATTCTTCAGGCCCTGCGTTCCGCCGATGAGAAAGCCGTCGTCGCGCAATTGGCTCGTCTCCACCCTGCGGTCGGTCGGGTGGGTCTTCTCGTATTCGAACAGCTCGGCGAGCTTGGGAGCCGGCGCCTTGATGCGAAAGGTCTCGATGCGAAATTCGCCATGCGTCGATGACCAGCGGGTGCCGTGCGCTGCCTCGCTCGTGCGCGGCAGCAGCTTGGCCGGCAGGCCGAAGCGGATGCCGGTCGCCGGATCGGTGACCAGGCGCCAGCCGAATTCATTCTCGTGTTGCCGCGCGGCGGCAAGCAGAGCGGTCCGCTGCTCCGGCGTGAGCTCGCCGGTTGCCCGGGCATTGGTGCGTCGCTGGAAATTCTTCACCGCGAGGCCGAACCGATCCTCGCCGTTGGCGGCGGCGGGAACGTCGCCGGTCCAAGTGAGCGCGGCTTCGATCCGCAGCCGCTCGTCGGCGGCCATCGCGGTGTGCGCCGCCGCCGGCGCGGCGATTGGGCCGCTTGCGGGCGGCGAGTTGCCCTTGTCGGGCGCGGCTTTGCCCGGTTCGGCTTTCGCGACGGTCTTCGTGGGGTCGGGCCGCGGAAGCGGCACCGACGGCTTGCGTCGCGTTGCGGTCACGGCGGATTGCGCAGCCGTCTTGTGCCGGGCCGTCGGCCTTGTCGGGTGCCCGCTCGGCGCTTTCGTCTGCGTTCGCGCCGGCTCGGCGCCGGCGGGCGCGTTCCCTTCCTGCGCCAGCGCGGGAGCCGCGCCGAAGAGCAGCGCCATCACCGGAACGATCAGGCTGCAACGCATTGTCATCGACGCCCCACCCGCGTCACGGCGGCCGCAGACTCTAGCCCGGCATGCCGTTTGCGCCAAATTCATGTCCCTGCGCAGGGTGGATGCTGGCGCAAGTGGTTGGGCTGCCTTAGGCTTGCTCGCCATGCTCGATGCATCGGAACTCGAACGCTATGCGCGGCATATCGTCCTGCGCGAGATCGGCGGCCCGGGGCAGGCGAAGCTCAAGGCGGCGCGCGTCCTGATCGTCGGAGCCGGAGGTCTCGGTTCGCCGCTGCTGCTCTATCTTGCCGCCGCCGGCGTCGGCACGCTCGGCGTGATCGACGATGACAGGGTTGCACTCTCCAATCTGCAGCGACAGGTGATCTTCGCAACCGAGGATGTCGGCCGGGCGAAAGCGGATCGGGCGGCGGCCGCAGTCCGGCGCCTCAACCCGCATGTCATGGTCGAGACGCATCCGCGGCGGCTCAGCGCGGAAAACGCGCTCGAATTGATCGCGCGCTACGACATCGTCGCCGACGGCTCGGACAATTTTGCCACGCGCTATATCGTGTCGGACGCGTGCTATTTCGCCCGCAAGCCGCTGGTAACGGCGGCGCTCGGAACCTTCGACGGCTCGCTCACCACCATCCGCGCGCACGAGCGCGGCAGCGACGGCAAACCCAATCCCACCTATCGCTGCCTGTTCCCGGAGCCGCCGCCGCCGGGCACGGTACCGGCCTGCGCCGAAGCCGGCATCCTCGGCGCTTTGCCGGGCGTGCTCGGCGCGCTGATGGCGCTCGAGGTGGTCCGCGAGATCGTGGGTTTCGGCGAAGGACTCGTCGGCCGCTTGCTGATGATCGACGCGCGCTCGCTGCGCTTCGAAATGCTGAGTTACGCCTGGGACCCGGCCAATCCGCTGAGCGGCGAGAAGCCGACGATCACGGATCGATCCTTGGGCTGTTAAGGCGTCATTCCGGCGCCGCGCTCGCGACGGCGGCGGGCTCCTTCCCTGTCGAGCGCCGGTGCGACGCGACGGTTTTTTTCCTCGGCCTCGGACGCACCCGCGGCGCCCTGCTTGTTCGTGGATAATAATGCCGCTTCAATCTGCAGTTGATGTGCGCTAAAGCGTGGACATGCGCAGCAGGTGTCCTGACGCATGGCCTTCGGAACAAGAATAAAAGGGGCGGTCTCGGCGCTCCTCCTGGTCATTGTCATTGCGGTGGTCTTAAGAAGCAGCGACGCGGGCGACGTCCTGCGCGCCCTCGGCGGCCTTCCGCCCCTCACGATCGCGGCGGTGCTCGTTCTGCTCATCCTGAACGCGTTTGCGGCCACGCTTCGCTTCAAGTTCATCGCCGCCGACATCGGTCACGCGCTCGCTCTCAGAGAGTCGATGGCGGCCGTGAGCTATGGCGGCCTCGGTGGCGCGCTCTTGTTTCAGCTCGTGGGACAACTGATGGCGCGCGGGGCGGTCATGGCGCGCAGCGGCATCGGCTTTCCGTCCGTGGTGGTGATGACGCTCTACGAGCGCGCGGTCGCCGCTCTCGCATCGGGCCTGCTCGCGCTCGCGGGGGCGTATTTCATCTTCGGTCGCGTGGCGCTCGACCGCGCAGGCGGCGGCGCCGATTTCATCAAAATCGCCGTGGGCCTTTTCGTCGCCACGGGCGCGGGCGCGCTGTTCGGCTACGGGCGCATGGCTGCCGCCGCCGTCGCGCCTTTCCTGACCAGGCGCTTCGCCGCGCGCTTTCTGCGCAGTTTCGCCCTGAGTGTGCTGGTGCAAATCCCGATGATGGCGGCCTATGTCGTCATGGTCCACGCGCTCGCGCCGACCGAGCCGATCGTCGCCATTGCCGCCGCCTCGACCATCGTGATGTTCGCGGCCAGCGTGCCGGTGAGTTTTGCCGGCTGGGGCATGCGCGAGCTGAGCGCCGTGGTGGCGCTCAGCGCCGTCGGTATCGGCGCCGGCAAAGCCTTCCTCGCCGCCGCCGTCGTCGGTACGGGATCGCTGCTCGCCATGGCGCTGCTTGCGGCGATATCCCTGCGCGCATGGACTCGCGCCCGCCTCGCCGAAGCAAGGCCGAGCGAGGGGCCGAAGATCGATTACGCGCGCGCGCTCGCTGCGGTTGTGCCCCTTGCGACGATGACGCTCGTGCTGTTCCAGATCTATGTGCCGATCCGTTCCAGCCTGCTGAACGTCAACCTGGCCGATCCTCTTGCCGTTCTCGGCGGCGTGCTGTTTGTGCTCGGGGCTGTTCGCTCCGGCCATTGGCCTCGCTGGCGCTTTCCGCAGCTCAACATCGCCGTCGCGGCCGCCACCGCGGTCTTGACGATCTCGCTCCTCATCGGCGCGGCGAGGTTCGGGTGGACCCAGTGGGCTGTGGTCAACCGCTATCTCGGCTGGTTCGTGCTGCTCTGCTTCGCCGCAACCGGCGCGCTGATGGTGCGGGAAGGCGGGCAAGGGGCGCTCGAGATGGCGCTCAAGACCTTCGCGGGCGCCACGGCTGCGGTCGCCGCGCTCGAGATCGTCCTGGTGTCGCTGTGGCGCGCCGGATTGCCGCTGCTGCCCGTGATCGGCAGCGAAGTAGAGGGATTCGCGCAAAATCACAACTTCTTCGCGTTCCAGGCGCTCATGGCGGTGGCGGCGCTGGTCGCATCGGCGCAAGCGGCCGCGGCGCGCACGGCCCTGCTCGCATTGTTGATGGCAGGCCTGTGGTTCTCGGCGTCGCGGTCGGGATTGATTTCGCTGCTGTTCATTGTCGGCGCCGGCCTCTATCTGCGCGCCGTCTCGGCGCGCGAGACGGCGCGGGCGGCGCTCGGCGCGGCCGTCATCGTCGCGGTCGTCGTCGTGATCGGGATCGCAGCGCGAAATGCTGCAACATCGCCCCTACAACAGCATGCGACATTGGTCCCGCAATTTATACCCCAGGAGGCGAATACTGCCGAGCGTTTGCTCAGCATTGAAGGCGGCTGGCGGCTGTTCCTGCAGCACCCCGTGTTCGGGGCGGGGCTCGGGGCCTATCGGAATCTCGGAGTGCTCGCCACCAGCGGGCTGCCTCTACTTATTCACTCCACGCCCTTGTGGCTGCTTGCGGAGACGGGGATCGTCGGGCTTGTGGTGTTTGCGGTTCCGAGCCTCATGATCCTGTTCACCGAGGCCCGCCGCGTGCCTCGGGATCCGGCGGCGGTGGCGATCGTGCTCTGCCTCGTCGGGTTCGGCGTCATGGGCGGACCGGCGGACATGTTTTATCAACGCACCTTCTGGCTGCTGATCGGCGCGGCCCTGGCGTGCCTGCCCGCCGCGACCGGCGGCGAGGCGCTCACAGCATCGACGGCAGCACGCGGTCCGGCGGCCGGTGACCGTCCATGAAGGTCTTGATGTTGATGATGACCTTCTCGCCCATGTCGATGCGGCCTTCGAGCGTTGCGGAGCCGGTATGCGGCAGCAGCACCACCTTGCCGGCGCGCGCGAGCTTGACGAGCCTTGGATTGACCGCCGGCTCGTGTTCGAACACGTCGAGGCCGGCGCCGGCGATGGCCCCCGACTCGATCAGCCGCGCCAGCGCGTTTTCGTCGATCACCTCGCCGCGTGCGGTGTTGACGACATAGGCTTCGGGCCGCAGCAGCTTGAGCCGCCGCGCCGAGAGCAGATGATAGGTTGCCGGCGTGTGCGGGCAGTTGACCGAGACGATGTCCATGCGCGCCAGCATCTGATCGAGGCTTTCCCAATAGGTGGCGTCGAGCTCTTCCTCGATGCTGGGCGCGACTCGGCGGCGGTTGTGGTAATGGACCTGCAGGCCGAAAGCGCGCGCGCGGCGGGCGACCGCTTGGCCGATCCGCCCCATGCCGATGATGCCGAGCCGCTTGCCCCAGATGCGATGGCCGAGCATCCATGTCGGCGACCAGCCGGCCCAACCCTTGTCCGACGTGAGCACGGCGGCGCTCTCGACCAGCCGCCGCGGCACGGCGAGGATGAGCGCCATGGTCATGTCGGCCGTGTCCTCGGTCAGCACGCCCGGCGTATTGGTCACGGTGATGCCGCGCTGGACCGCGGTTGCCACGTCGATATTGTCGACGCCGTTGCCGAAATTGGCGATCAGCTTGAGCCGTTCGCCGGCTTTCGCCAGCACGGACGCGTCGATCCGGTCGGTCACGGTCGGAACCAGGACATCCGCCGTCCGGACCGCTTCCTGCAGCTCGCCGTGGGTCATCGGCTTGTCGTCAGGATTGAGGCGGGCGTCGAAAAGTTCCCGCATGCGCAGCTCGACACGGTCGGGAAGCTTGCGGGTGACGATGACCAGCGGTTTCTTGGCTTTTGGCATCCGGGCCGATCCTGCTGTCCGCCATCATTCGGCCGCCCGGGTCGCCCCGTTCAGCCCTCTTTAACCGCGCTCCCCCACACTGCGGCACGCTCCCGCATGCAGGGCGATAGTGTTGCATTTTCCTAGCAGATGAACGGGGTAACACAAAGCTGCCGCGCCGTGCTCGCAAGCCTGGCGCTCGCCGCGGCGGTCCTTGCGACGCGGCCGCCCTGCGCCCATGCCGCGAATGCGCTCGCCACGGGTTCGGTGAGCGGCCTGCCGGTGCCGCGCTTCGTCAGCCTGAAGGCGGACAAGGTCAAGGTCCGGCGCGGCCCGAATCTGGATCAGGACGTCCGCTGGATCTACACCCGCGCCGGAATGCCGGTCGAGATCATCGCCGAGTTCGACAATTGGCGACGGATCCGCGACTGGGAAGGCGCCGACGGATGGGTCTATCATTCCCTGCTGTCAGGCAAGAGGACGGCGGTCGTGGTGCCGACGCTCAAGAGCGAATTGGTGCCGCTCTACGAGCGGCCGGACCCGCGCGCGGCGGTGGTGGCGCGGCTGCAAGCCGGCGTGCTCGGCGCGCTCAAATATTGCACCGGCACCTGGTGCGAGTTTGCGGGCAACGGTTTCGACGGCTGGATCAGGCAGGAGCGGCTGTGGGGAGTCTACCCAAACGAGAAAATCGATTGACCGCCGGGCAAGCGCATGTCCGCGGCCGCGTGATTGGCCGGCCGGAGGCCGAAGCGCCTCCCGGCAGCCTTGCCGGGTAAGGTAAAAGACAAAATAAAAATGAAAGACGGAGCGCGGATGTGCGTGCGCGCGGCCCTGCCCGCTGCCGTTCCCGGCACGGTCCGGTGCGCTAGGCCCGACGCGCCCAATCCGGATTCGGGGACTTAAGCCTTCCGCCGCAGCCGCACCACGACGTCGACCTGGGCGATCTCATAGCCCTCCGGCGGACTCGGGGTTTTGCCGACGATCACGTCGGTGCCGGGAATGTCGAGCAATACGTCCTCGCCCTCGATGAAAAAGTGGTGATGGGCGGTGGTGTTGGTATCGAAATAGGCCTTGGAGCCGTCAACCGCGACCTGCCGCAACAGGCCCACTTCGGTAAATTGATGCAGGGTGTTGTAAATGGTCGCCAGCGAGACCGGAACGCGGGCGCGGCTCGCTTCTTCGTACAGCATTTCCGCGGTGAGGTGGCGATCGCCCTTGCCGAAGAGAAGCCAGCCGAGTGCCATGCGCTGGCGCGTCGGACGCAGTCCGACCTGACGCAGCATTGCCTTGACGTCGTGCCAAGGGCACCCGGTCAATTGCACGCCCTCGGCCGCCGGCGCGGGAGCGGTCTTCATCGGCGGCAGCGTCATGGTGCGCGTTTGGCTCATCGACAAACCCATTTTCTCGGCGTCGCTCGCGGGCCGAGGCAAACTGTTGCAGTTGCAACATATACGTAATCGGCATAGCCGATGCAACTCCTCCCGGTACCGGCCGGGCGCGGGAGTCGCCGGACATTGCGGGCATTTTGTCGCGTTTTATGGATCAATGACGCGTTGCCTGCGCTCCCCGCCCGTGCGCCGCCTTTGCCGGGCGAGGTCCGGTATGTTAGGAATTCCGCCGCAGGATTGCCGCACAACCCGCCCGCGCGGAGACGTTGCGCCGATGCCCGAGAAACGTCACAGCTACGAGTACGAGGATCTGCTCGCCTGCGGCCGCGGCGAATTGTTCGGGGCTGGCAACGCCCAGTTGCCGCTGCCGCCGATGCTGATGTTCGACCGCATCTCGGAGATCCGGGAGGATGGCGGCGAGCACGGCAAGGGCCTTATTCGGGCCGAACTCGACGTGAAGCCGGACCTGTGGTTCTTCCTCTGCCACTTCAAGAACGACCCGGTCATGCCGGGCTGCCTGGGGCTTGACGCGCTGTGGCAGCTCGTGGGCTTCTTCCTCGGCTGGCTCGGCGCGCCGGGTAGGGGCCGCGCGCTCGGGCTCGGCGAACTGAAGTTCACCGGCCAGGTCCTGCCCAACGTCAAGAAGGTGATCTACGGCATCGACATCAAACGCATCATGCGGTCCAAGCTTGTTCTCGGCATCGCCGACGGCTGGCTGTCCGCGGACGGCAACGTGATCTATCGCGCTTTCGATCTGAAGGTGGGGCTGTTCAAGCAGGGCGAGGCCCTGCAGGCGAGCGGCGCGTGACCGGCGGGAGGCGCCGGCCTGCGGCGCGGCACGAGGCCGGCGATCCGGCGGCGTTGCAAGCGCCGGCTCTCTGACCGATCATTGACGGCGCGAACAAGGGATCAGCGGCCATGCGACGTGTCGTCGTCACCGGGATGGGTATCGTCTCATCCATAGGCAACAATACGCAGGAGGTTCTGGCCAGTCTGCGCGAGGCGAAATCCGGCATCGTGCGTGCGGACAAATATGCCGAGCTCGGTTTTCGCTGCCAGGTGCACGGCGCCCCCAGCCTTGATCCGGAGGAGGTGGTCGACCGCCGCGCCATGCGCTTTCTCGGGGGCGGCGCGGCGTGGAATCACGTCGCCATGGAACAGGCGATACGCGATTCCGGTCTCGAAGAGAGGGACATTTCGAACGAGCGAACCGGCATCGTGATGGGATCGGGCGGCCCCTCCTGCCGCGCCATCATCGAGGCGGCCGACGTGACGCGCAGCAAGGGGCCGAAACGGGTGGGGCCTTTCGCGGTACCGAAGGCAATGTCGTCGACCGCATCGGCGACCCTCGCCACCTGGTTCAAGATCAAGGGCGTGAATTATTCGATCTCGTCGGCCTGCGCGACCTCCAACCATTGCATCGGCCACGGGGCCGAGCTGATCCAATGGGGCAAGCAGGATCTGATTTTCGCCGGCGGGTGCGAGGAACTCGACTGGTCGCTCTCGGTGTTGTTCGACGCCATGGGCGCGATGTCCTCCAAGTACAACCAGACGCCGGAAAAAGCCTCGCGCGCTTACGATCGCGACCGCGACGGTTTCGTCATCGCCGGCGGCGCAGGCGTGCTGGTGCTGGAAGAACTCGAGCACGCGAAGGCGCGCGGCGCCAAGATCTATGCCGAATTCGCCGGCTACGGCGCGACGTCCGACGGCCACGACATGGTGGCTCCTTCGGGTGAAGGCGCGGTGCGCTGCATGAAAATGGCGCTCGAGACCTGCAAGGTGCCGATCGATTATATCAATCCGCATGCCACCGCCACGCCGGTGGGCGACATCAAGGAGATCGAGGCGATCCGCGAGGTGTTCGGCGCCAAGTGCCCGCCTATCTCGGCCACCAAGTCGCTGACCGGCCATTCGCTCGGCGCCGCCGGCGTACAGGAGGCCATCTATTCGCTGCTGATGATGCAGAACGGATTCATCTGCGAAAGTGCCAATATCGAAAATATAGACCCTGCCGTCGACGACATGCCGATCGTGCGCGAGCGGCGCGATCATGTTGCGCTCGGTGCGGTACTATCGAATTCATTCGGTTTCGGCGGCACCAACGCATCGATCGTATTCAAGCGGTTGGATGCGTGATCAGGTTGCCGCCCGCCGTCGGCTGTCGTGCTCTGCGCGTGCGCGCCGTCCGACGTGCGCGGATCTTGCCTCCAGTGGGATGATGCGATGACGGGGCCGCCCCTCGGGCGGGTCATGACGATGCGGTGGGTGCGATGGCGGGATTGATGAAAGGCAAGCGCGGGCTGGTGATGGGGGTCGCCAACGACCATTCCATTGCATGGGGCATTGCCAAGACCCTGGCGGCACACGAGGCCGTCCTCGCTTTCACCTATCAGGGTGAGGCACTCGCCAAGCGCGTCAAGCCGCTCGCCGAGTCGGTCGGCTCGGACTTCGTCGTGGCCTGCGACGTCGAGGACATCGCCTCGGTGGACGCCGTGTTCGAACTGATCGGCAAGAAATGGGGCAGCATGGATTTTCTGGTGCATGCGGTCGCCTATTCGGACAAGAACGAGCTCAAGGGTCGCTATGCCGATGCCACGCGCGATAATTTCATCCGCACGATGGTCATTTCCTGTTTTTCGTTCACGGAAGCGGCCAAGCGTGCCGCCGCGCTCATGCCGAATGGCGGTGCGATGCTGACGCTGACCTATAACGGCGGCGAACGCGCCATGCCCAATTACAATGTCATGGGTATTGCCAAAGCCGGCCTGGAGGCCTCGGTGCGCTACCTCGCGGTCGATTTCGGCCGGCAGAAGATCCGCGTCAACGCCATTTCCGCCGGCCCGATCCGGACGCTGGCCGGCGCCGGAATCGCCGATGCCCGCTACATGTTCGCGTTTCAGCAGAAATATTCGCCGTTGGGGCGAGGCGTGACGCTGGAGGAACTGGGAGGCGCCGGGCTCTATCTGTTGTCCGATTTGTCGACCGGCGTCACCGGTGAGATCCACTTTGTCGATTGCGGCTATCACGCTATCGCCATGCCGCAGCCGGACGCGCTGCGGGAGGCGGCGGGCAAGGTGGAGAATTCCAATTCGTGACGCGGGCCCGCAGCGCCTCCGCGCAAGCGGCGACGAAGCAATCGAGGCGTCAGCATGGCCGGCGCCGGATCGCTTCGCCCTGCTCGGGCTCGCGATGCGCGGGCTCGCCAGGCGCGACCGATTGTCGATGGCGTCGGTGCGCCGGCAATGCCCCTCGCAACGATAATGGCACCGGAATCCGCGCCGTGGCGGCGGACGCAAGCAAACAAGGATCGGGGAAACGGCCGGGGCCGCACCCCGGCCGTCGCCGGTTTCAGGCGGCCACGCGGTTCGCCTGCCCGCGTTGCGCGCGGGGGATGTCGAAGCGATCGAGGTTCATGACCTTGGTCCAAGCCGCCACGAAGTCCCGCACGAATTTCTCCTTGGCATCGGCGCAGGCATAGACTTCCGCGATGGCGCGCAGTTGCGCGTTCGAACCGAAGATCAGATCGACGCGCGTTCCCGTCCACTTGAGCTCGCGGGTCTTCCGGTCCCGGCCTTCGAACACGTCCTTCGCGTCCGATACCGCCTTCCATTCCGTGCCCATATCGAGCAGGTTGACGAAGAAATCATTGGTCAGCGTCTCGGGTCGTCGGGTGAAAACGCCGTGCGGCGAGCGGCGGAAATTCGCGTTCAGGACGCGCAGGCCGCCGACGAGCACCGTCATTTCCGGCGCGGTCAGCGTCAGCAATTGGGCCCGATCGACCAACAGGGCCTCGGCTGAAAGGCGCTGCTTGCCGCGCAGATAGTTGCGGAAGCCGTCGGCCGTCGGCTCGAGCGGCGCAAAGGACTCGACGTCGGTCTGCTCCTGCGACGCGTCCATTCGCCCGGGCGTGAACGGAACCGTTATGTCGTGCCCGGCCTGCTTGGCGGCCTTTTCGATCGCCGCCGATCCGCCGAGGACGATCAAGTCGGCGAGCGAGATCCGTTTGCCGCCGGACTGCGAGGCATTGAATTGCTTCTGAATGTCCTCAAGCTGTCGCAGGACCTTGGCGAGCTGAGCCGGCTCGTTGACCTCCCAATCCTTCTGTGGCGCAAGGCGAATGCGTGCTCCATTTGCACCCCCGCGCTTGTCGGAACCGCGGAATGTCGAGGCGGATGCCCAGGCCGTGTAGACGAGTTCGGGCACGGAAAGGCCGGAGGCGAGGATTGCCGCCTTGAGCGAGGCGACGTCCTGCTCGTCGACCAGCACGTGGTCGACCGGCGGGATCGGGTCCTGCCAGATCAGCGTTTCCTTCGGAACGAGCGGGCCGAGATAGCGCGCGACGGGACCCATGTCGCGGTGCGTGAGCTTGAACCAGGCACGGGCGAAGGCGTCGGCAAATTGATCCGGATGCTCGTAGAAGCGCCGCGAGATCTTTTCGTAGATTGGATCAAAGCGCAGCGAGAGATCCGTCGTCAGCATGGTGGGGACCTTCTTCTTCGACGGATCGTGCGCGTCCGGGATCACCGGCTCGGCGTTTTTCGCCCGCCATTGCCAGGCGCCCGCCGGGCTCTTCTCCAGTTCCCATTCGTATTTGAACAGGTTGTCGAAGAAGTAATTGCTCCACCTCGTCGGCGTCTGCGACCAGGTGACTTCCGGGCCGCCGGTGATCGTATCGGCACCCTTGCCCGTGCCGAAACGGCTGCGCCAGCCGAGACCCTGCTCCTCAATGTCGGCCGCTTCCGGTTCCGGCCCCACCAGCGTCGCGTCGCCGGCGCCGTGGGTCTTGCCGAACGTGTGGCCGCCGGCGATGAGGGCCACGGTCTCCTCGTCGTTCATCGCCATTCGTCTGAAGGTTTCGCGGATGTCGCGCGCCGCAGCCAGGGGATCCGGCTTGCCGTTCGGACCTTCGGGGTTGACGTAGATCAATCCCATTTGCACCGCGGCGAGGGGATGCTGAAGCTCGCGGTCTCCCGTGTAGCGCTCATCCGCCAGCCACGTGCCTTCCGGGCCCCAGTAGACGTCTTCCGAGGGCTCCCACACGTCCTCGCGCCCGCCGCCAAAACCGAAGGTCTTGAAGCCCATCGACTCGAGCGCGACATTGCCCGCGAGGATCATCAGATCCGCCCAAGAGATTTTCCGGCCGTATTTCTGTTTGATCGGCCACAACAGGCGGCGCGCCTTGTCGAGGTTGGCATTGTCCGGCCAACTATTGACGGGCGCGAAACGCTGCAGGCCGGCGCCCGCGCCGCCGCGGCCGTCGCCGATGCGATAGGTTCCCGCGGCGTGCCAGGCCATACGAATGAGGAGCGGGCCGTAGTGGCCGAAATCGGCCGGCCACCATTCCTGCGAGTCGGTCATCAGGGCGTGGAGATCTTTGATCACCGCGTCGAGGTCGAGGCTCTTGAATTCCTCGGCATAGTCGAACTCCTCGCCCATCGGATTGGAAAGCGCGGAATGCTGGTGGAGAACCTGGAGGTTGAGCTGGTTCGGCCACCAATCCCGGTTCGTTTTCGGCACGACGGGCGCATGCACCACCGGGCATTCGCCGGCGCTGGTCGCCACTGTGGTCTTGTCGTCCATGTTGCAGTCCTCTCGCATGGTTTTTGAGTGCGCGTTCAAGGGGCCTTCGCCGTAGGGTCCAAGCGGCGAAGCGCCCATATGGGCTCGAGCTCGAAGCGATTATCGCTCCCAATTGCGATCAGGTCTAATCGTATTGATTGGCCATTCTCATAAGAATAGCTTATCACCGTGGTTACGCTGAGACAGTTGCGTTATCTGACCGCGCTGGCGCGGCATCGGCACTTCGGACGCGCGGCCGAGGATTGCGCCGTGACCCAGCCGGCGCTCTCGATGCAGATCCGTGCCCTTGAGCGCTCGATCGGCGCCGATCTTTTCGAGCGGCGTCCCGGAGAGGTCGTGCTCACCGACATCGGCCGCGAGGTCGCGGAGCGAGCCGAGAGCATCCTTGCCGCGACGCGCGATCTCATCGACTTCGCGCGTCACCGCGAGGTCCTTTCCGGCGTGCTCAGGCTCGGCGTCATTCCGACGCTTGCGCCTTACGTCTTGCCGCGCGTCTTGCCGCGGCTGCAGGCCCAGTACCCGGCGCTGCGGCTCGAGGTCCGCGAGACACAGACGAAATTGCTGCTCGCCGAGCTTGCACGCGCTGAGCTTGATTGCGTGATGCTGGCCCTGCCGACCGAGGCCGCCGATCTCGAGACCGCGGCATTGTTCCGCGACGCCTTCCTGCTCGCCCTGCCGGCCTGCGAAGCGTTGCGCCTCGGCGCGCGCGGCCGTATCAGCATTGAGGCGGTGGATCGAAGCCGGCTCATCCTGCTCGAGGAGGGCCATTGTCTGCGCGACCAGGCACTCGCCTTCTGCGCGCCGCCGGGTCGCGACCAGCCGACCGGTCTCGGCGCCACCTCGCTCGCGA
The DNA here is from genome assembly GCA_019689975.1 of Pseudolabrys sp. Lineage (GTDB taxonomy): Bacteria > Pseudomonadota > Alphaproteobacteria > Rhizobiales > Xanthobacteraceae > Pseudolabrys. The sequence goes on along the minus strand of JADGGK010000001.1, from coordinate 67,308 downwards.
CGGTGATGCAAATGGTGGCGAACGGCTATGGCGTGACGCTGGTACCGGAGATCGCGGCGGCCGTCGAGCTGCGCGACGATCGCGTCAAGCTCTTGCGTTTCGCGGAACCCGAGCCGGCGCGGACGGTAGGCCTCGCCTGGCGGCGTACCTCTCCCCGCAAGCGGGATTTCGCCGCGCTCGGGGAGGTGGTCATCCAGGCGTTGGGCGTGGTGGCAGCGAACGGCCGGCCGGCGGAGACACCATATGCGATCGAGCTCGCCGCCGGCGGGCCCGGGCCGGGATCGAAACGCGAGGCCGAGGCCCGCAGGGCAGGCGGCGAGCATCCGGTGCCGTGACGGCCTGCATCGTGGCCCGTATCGGGCGCGGCTTATTTCCCGGTGCCGCATCCTCTTGCGGGGCACGGGGAGGGCAAAAAAAGAGCTGCGCCCGGCGGTCACGCCGCGCGGTCGGGAGGCGGGCTCCTTTCCCGCCGCGGTTCCTGTTTTTCGGGCGCCGGCGGCATCACTCGGCCGCGTCGCCGCCCGCGACTTCGCGCGGCTCGCCCGCCTCCGTCTTTTGCCGGGCTTCGAGGTCTTCGCCGGTCTGCTGATCGACGGCCTTCATCGACAGCCGCACCTTGCCGCGTTCGTCCATGCCGAGCAGCTTCACCTTGACCCGGTCGCCTTCCTTGACCACGTCGGTGACCTTGTTCACGCGCCGCGGCGCCAGCTGGCTGATATGAACCAGGCCGTCGCGCGTGCCGAAGAAATTCACGAACGCGCCGAAGTCCATTACTTTGACGACCGTGCCTTCGTAGATCTGGCCCACCTCCGGGTCGGACGCGATCGATTTGATCCAGTTGACTGCGGCCTTGATCGACTCGCTCGAGGTGGAAGCAACCTTCACGCTGCCGTCGTCCTCGATGTTGATCTTGGCACCGGTCTTTTCCACGATCTCCCGGATGACCTTGCCGCCCGTGCCGATGACCTCGCGGATCTTGTCGGTGGGGATCTTGAACATCTCGATGCGCGGCGCGTGTTCGCCGAGTTGGGCCCGGTGCCTGCTCAGCGCCTTGGCCATTTCGCCGAGAATATGCATGCGACCCTCCCGCGCCTGCGCGAGGGCGACCCGCATAATTTCCTCGGTGATCCCGGCAATCTTGATGTCCATCTGCAACGAGGTGATGCCGTGCTCGGTCCCGGCCACCTTGAAATCCATGTCGCCGAGGTGATCCTCGTCGCCGAGAATGTCGGAAAGCACCGCGTAACGCTCGCCTTCCTTGATCAAGCCCATCGCGATGCCGGCGGTGGGCCGCTTGAGCGGCACGCCGGCATCCATCAGCGCCAATGAAGAGCCGCAGACGGTGGCCATGGACGAAGAACCATTCGACTCCATGATTTCCGACACCACGCGGATCGTGTAGGGGAACTCGGCCGGGCTCGGCAGCATCGGATGGATGGCGCGCCAAGCGAGCTTGCCGTGACCGATCTCGCGCCGCCCGGGGGAGCCGAGCCGGCCTGTTTCGCCGACGGAGAACGGCGGAAAATTATAGTGCAGGAGGAAGGTCTCCTTGTAGGTGCCCTGCAGCGCGTCGACGAACTGTTCGTCCTCGGCCGTGCCGAGGGTTGCAACCACCAGCGCCTGCGTCTCTCCGCGCGTGAACAAGGCGGAGCCGTGGGTCCGCGGCAGCACCCCGACTTCCGCGACGATGGGACGCACGGTTTTCACATCGCGACCATCGATGCGGCGTCCCGTGTCGAGGATGTTCCAGCGCACGATTTTGGCCTCGAGATCCTTGAAAACCGCGGCCACGCGCGCCGCGTCGTATTCCGGATGGGCCGCGCCGCCGGGGAAGAAGTGCGCCATGATTTTTTCCCGCGCGGCGTCGACCGCCTTGTGACGGTCTTGCTTGGAGGGAATGGAATAAGCCGCCCGCAGGTCCGCCTCGACGAGATCGAGGATCTCCTTCTCCAGCCCGGAATTGTCCGGCACCGTGAGCTCGCGCGGCTCTTTTGCGGCCTTCTCGGCGAGCTTGATGATCGCCTCAATCACCGGCTGGTAGTGGCGGTGCCCGAACATCACCGCGCCGAGCATGATGTCTTCGGAAAGCTCCTTCGCCTCCGACTCGACCATCAGCACGGCCTCGCCGGTGCCGGCGACGACGAGGTCGAGCTGGCTTTCCACCATCTCGTCGAGCTGCGGATTGAGCACGTATTCATTGTTGATGAAGCCGACGCGCGCGGCGCCCACCGGGCCCATGAAGGGGACGCCGGAGAGCGTCAAGGCGGCGGAAGCGGCCACCATGGCGACGATGTCGGGATCATTCTCGAGATCGTGCGACAAAGTGGTGACGATCACCTGCGTGTCGCAGCGCCAGCCTTCGGCGAAAAGCGGGCGCACCGGGCGATCGATCAGGCGCGAGGTCAATGTCTCCTTTTCGGTCGGGCGACCCTCGCGCTTGAAGTAACCTCCCGGGATACGCCCGGCGGCGAAGAATTTTTCCTGATAATTGACGGTGAGAGGGAGAAAGTCGACGCCTTCCTTCGGGGACTTGGCCGCAACGACCGTCGCAATCACCGTGGTTTCGCCGTAAGTGGCCAGCACGGCCCCGTCGGCCTGCCGAGCAATTCGTCCGGTCTCGAGGGTCAGCTTGCGGCCGCCCCAGTCGAGCTCAACGCGATGCATGTCGAACATAGTGTCTTTCTCTCATGTGGTTCAGCGGTCTCCGAACGCCATGAGCAAGACGGCGAGAGGCTGCTTGTCGCCGTGCGCCGGCTGACAACAGCATCTTGCGATCCTGCCATGGCCATTCAGGAACCTTTGCTTTCCGCGCAAGAGACATGTCTTTGGTCGTCTCCTGCATGCTGCCGGGGCGCCCATCGCCGCCGGCTTGAACGAGGAGGATGCATCCCGCACCCGCCTCGGATATGCGCCAGACACCAGCCGGGTCCTGCGCACAACGGGATCAACGGCGGATCCCGAGCCGCTCGATCAGTTCCTTGTAGCTTTTCTCGTTTTTCCTCCGCAGATAATCAAGCAATTGGCGGCGTTGGCCGACGAGCTTGAGTAGGCCGCGGCGGGAGTGATTGTCTTTTACGTGGACCTTGAAGTGCTCGGTGAGATTGTTGATCCGCTCGGACAGGATCGCCACCTGCACTTCGGGCGATCCTGTGTCGCCAGGTTTCTTGGCATAAGCCTTGATCACTTCGGCTTTGCGTTCGGCACTGATCGACATCGTTCATCCTTTCTTGCGTCGGCCACTCAGGCCGATGAGATTAAACACGCGCTTGGGGACGATCTCCCCGTGGTCGGCTTCGGCCAAGGCCAGGAGCCGACCTTCGACCGTTACGTAGACCGGCCCACGGAAAACGGGAGCGTCTCGTCCGCGCAACAATGCGGCTTGACCCCGATGAAGCCTTGCCGCGTCCGCCCGACTGACGGCCAGCGCCGGGATGTCGTCCAGCGCGGTCTCGACGGGCATGAGCGCGTCGGCGAGGCTGATCTCGCCTGCCGCGGCTCTATGGCACAGAACTTCCAGATCTTCCAGCGAAATCATGGTTTCCGGCCCGAATGGTCCGACCGCGGTGCGACGCAGCTCGCAGACATGGCCGAAACAACCGAGTTCGCGGCCGATATCGCGCGCCAAGGCGCGGACATAGGTGCCCTTGCCGCATTCGGCCTCGAAGACCGCATGGTCGGGATCGGGGGTCGACACGAGATCGAGACGGGTAACCTCCACCTGGCGGGCCGCCAGTTCGACGGCCTCCCCGTCGCGCGCAAGATCATAGGCCCGCTCGCCGTCCACTTTGACGGCCGAATATTGCGGAGGAACCTGCCGGATGACGCCCCGGTAAGCGGGCAGCAATGCACGGATGGCCTCGGAGGTGGGACGGTCGGGGCTCGTCGCCGTGACGCGGCCTTCGGCGTCATCGGTATCGCGCGCCTCGCCCCATTTCACGGTGAAGCGGTAGCGCTTGCGGCTGTCCATCACGAAGGGAACGGTCTTGGTCGCCTCCCCGAGCGCGATCGGCAAGCAGCCGGAGGCCAGCGGATCGAGAGTGCCGGCATGGCCGCAACGCCGGGCCGCAAACAGCCGTTTCACCCGGCTTACCGCGTGGGTCGAAGTCATGCCGATCGGTTTGTCGAGCACGACCCATCCGTGCACGTCGCGCTTGTCGCGTTTGGAACCCGCGCGCGGCGAGCGCCCCGCAGGGTCGATTTTCGCCGCGGGCAAAGGCCGCTCCGTCATGTCCGGACGCGTCGGGTCAGTCATCGTCGGGCTCTTTTTTCTTTAGGTCGCGCGCGACGCGCGGCGAGCGAAGCAGTCTGTCGATTCGTTCGGCTTCGTCAAAACGATCGTCAAGGCGGAAACGGATCTCCGGAGCAAATTTCAAGTTCACGCGCCGCGCAATCTCCGCGCGTAGCTCCTTCCTGTTGCGGTCAAACGCGTCGAGGACCGGCTTGGCATCGCGCCCGCCGAGCGGCATCACGTAAATGGTGGCGAGTCTCAGATCAGCGGTCATCCGCACCTCGGGGACGGTGATCATGTGATTGGCCAGCATGGGGTCGCGCACGTCGCCCCGCGTCAGCACGTCGGCCAGTGCGTGCCGCACCAGTTCGCCGACGCGCAGCTGGCGCTGGGAAACGCCGAATGTCTGCACATGACGATTCCTCTGGCGGCTCATGACGGTCGTCTTTGCTCTCATCAATCCATCGTCGGCATGCGCGCTCGATGGTTGCGGCCGCTGCGCCGACATTCGCTGCCGCTGCGACCCAGCGGATGTCCGTCTTTGCGGACCCGACAACTTGCCTGGTGGCGAAACGCCTCTACGTCCTGCGTGCGAGCGTCTAGCTCACAGCGAGCGCTGAACCTGCTCCACTCGGTAGCATTCGATCATGTCGCCCTGTCGCATGTCCTGATAATTTTCGAAGGCCATGCCGCATTCCATACCCGCGCCGACCTCGCGCACATCGTCCTTGAAGTGCTTGAGCTGAGACAGCTTTCCTTCGTGGATCACGACGTTGTCGCGGATCAGCCGCACATTGGCGCCGCGCTCCACTTTCCCCTCGATGACTCTGCAGCCGGCGATCTTGCCCACTTTGGAAATGTTGAAGATCTCCAGGACCTGCGCGTTGCCCAAAAGGGTTTCGCGTACCGTCGGCGCAAGCAGACCCGACATCGCTTTTTTCACGTCATCGACGAGATCGTAGATGATGTTGTAATAGCGGATCTCGATGCCCGCCCGTTCGGCGGCTTCGCGGGCCTCCCTGTTGGCCCGTACGTTGAAGGCGATGATCGGAGCTCCCGAGGCCTCGGCGAGCGTCACGTCGGACTCCGACACGCCGCCGACTCCCGAATGCAGAACGCGCGCGGCGACCTCCTCGGTCGAGAGCTTTTCCAGCGCACTGACGATCGCCTCCACCGAGCCCTGCACGTCGGCCTTGACCACCAACGCGAACTCCTTGCGCCCCGCCGCCTTGGCCTGCGCCATCATCTGCTCGAGCGAGCCGCGCATGCTGGCAACCCGCGCCGCGAGCTTCTCCCGCTTTTTCCGCGCGCGGTAGGACGTAATTTCCCGGGCGCGCGCCTCGCTGTCGACGACCGCCAGGCGGTCTCCGGCATCCGGCGTGCCGGAAAAGCCGAGCACCTCGACCGGGGTCGAAGGGCCGGCGCTCGGAACGGTCGCGCCGGTGTCGGAAACGAGCGCCCGCACCCGTCCCCATTCCGCGCCGGCCACCACGATGTCACCGGGCTTGAGCGTGCCGCGCTGTACCAGAACGGTGGCGACCGGACCTCGACCGCGGTCGAGCTTGGCCTCGATCACGGTACCCTCCGCGGGGCGGTCGGGATTGGCCTTGAGATCGAGGATCTCGGCTTGCAGGCCGATCATCTCGAGCAGCTTGTCGATATTCGTCTTCTTGGTCGCCGAGACCTCGACGTCCACGACGTCGCCGCCCAGCGACTCGACCTGGATTTCGTGCTGCAACAGATCGGTGCGCACCCGTTGCGGATCCGCGTTGGGCTTGTCGATCTTGTTGATCGCGACGATGATCGGGACATTGGCCGCCTTGGCATGATGGATGGCTTCGACGGTCTGCGGCATCACGCCGTCATCGGCCGCCACCACGAGAACGACGATGTCCGTAACCTTGGCCCCCCTCGCGCGCATGGCCGTGAAAGCGGCATGGCCCGGCGTATCGATGAACGTGATCTTGGCACCGGACGGCGCGGCGACCTGGTAGGCACCGATATGCTGGGTGATGCCGCCGACTTCGCCTTCCGCCACGTGCGACGAGCGGATGGCGTCGAGCAATGACGTCTTGCCGTGATCGACATGTCCCATGACGGTGACCACCGGCGGGCGCGGCCGCAAAGCGGACGGGTCGTCGGGCGTGTCGAACAGACCTTCTTCCACATCGGCTTCCGCGACCCGGCGTACGGTGTGGCCCATTTCTTCGGCAATCAGTTGCGCGGTGTCGGCGTCAAGCACGTCGTTGATGGTCGCCATCTGGCCTTGCTTCATCAGCAGCCGTATCACGTCGACCGCACGTTCCGACATGCGGTTGGCAAGCTCCTGGATCGTGATCGCCTCGGGAATCACCACCTCGCGCACGAGCTTTTCTTTCGGCTCCGCGGCGGCGTGGCCCTTGCGGCGCTCGGTGCGGCGGCGGAACGAGGCCACGGAGCGTTCACGCACTTCATCGGCGTCGAGCGCATTGAGCACCGTGAGGCGGCTGCGCTGCTTTTCGCCCACTCCACGCGGCGCCGCGCGCGGCGCCGCCGGCGGGCGACCAGCGCCGCGGCGCCCGCGCGGCATTTCGTCTTCGTCGACCTCGAGCGCGAGACGCGCGGCGGCGCCGCCGGGCCGCTTGGCCTCTTCCTCGCCAAATCGCTTCTTGGCAACCTCGTCGGCCTTGCGCTTGGATTCTTCTTCACGCTTGTGACGTTCTTCCTCCTCGCGCTTGCGCGCCTCGGCGGCTTCTCGCTCTTTCTGATCGAGGCTCTCGCGGCTGGCGCGGCGACGCGCTTCCTCTTCGGCGAGACGGCGTTCCTCCGCCTCGCGCAAGCGGCTGTCGGCGAGCGCATGGGCACGTGCGGCGCGTTCCTCTTCGGTCAGCGTCCGCAACACGACGCCGGAGGGCCTCGGCGCCTCGCTGGCAGCGGCGGCAGGGCCGCTTGCGGGCGCCTTCGCAGGCGTAGCCGGTTTCTTCGCGGCATCAACCGGCGCCGGCTCGGCCTTGAGCTCGGGCGCAGGGGCGATGTTGCGCCGCTTGACCTTTTCCACCACCACCTGCTTGCTGCGGCCATGGCTGAAGCTCTGACGCACGACGCCGGTTTCCGTGCGCGGCTTCAACGTGAGTTTGCCGCCTGAAACGCTCAGCTTCTTCTCGCCAGGGGTCTTGGTTTCGCTCATTTACATCCCTGATCTTACGCGTCGACCGCCGACGCATGTCCGACTGACCGGGCCCAATCGCGGCATCCGGTCCGAAAGCACAGCAAACGCTCCGTACGAGCGATAAAGGTCTCGCTCCCAGGCCCGGCAAGCAGCGCTGCATGTACCACATTTGGCCGGCCCAATGCCAAATCCAATTGCGCGCCGGAAAACGGCGCGATGACCGGAGTTTCCCGCGCCTTGTCGCCGTCGCTGCGCCGCAGCGCGGCGTCGAGCTTGCGCCGGCCGTCGGCGGCCGCGTCTGCCGCGTGGATCAGCGCCCTGAGATCGTCGCGTCCGAGCGCCTTCTCGACATTGACGGCGCCGGCAACCACTCTTCCGGCCTTGCCCGCAATCGCAAGCGCGTCAAGCGCCGCGCGCTCCATCTGGCGCTCGGTTTCCTCCGCGAGATCGTCGGCAAGTTTGACCTCGCGCTTGAATCCGCGCGCGAAGACATTGCGCCTGACCGCCTCGGCGACGGCCGCCCGGCTGGCCGTGATCCAGAGACCGCGACCGGGCAACTTGCCCCGGACATCCGGTACCACCATGCCGTCGGGAGCGACAACGAAGCGCACCAGGGCCGTCACCGGCAGCACCCTCCGGGTCAAGGCGCAGCGGCGCTCGATCGCGCGAGCGACGTCGCGGGGTCCCCGGTCAAGGGCATCGAATTGAGCAGTCGCGAGCATCGTCGATTCGGCACCCGTTTATGATTGCGGCACCTCTGCCGGCGTCTCCTCCGCCGGCCCGGCGAGTTCCGCCTGCGTCACCCAGCCGGCTTTGAGCCGCGCCTGCATGATGATCGCTTCCGCTTCCTCGCGCGAAAGGTTCAAACCTTCAAGAAAGCCCGGTTCGTGCTTGGTCTCGCCGTTGTTGCGTTCGGTCCAACCGACAAGGTCGTCGGTGGCGCAGCCGGCGAGATCCTCCACCGTCTTGATGCCGTTTTCACCGAGTGCGACCAGCATCTTGGTGGTGACGCCGGGGATCTGTTTCAGGGCATCCTCGACACCCAATTCCTTGCGCTTTGCGTCGAGCTCGGCTTCCTGTTTCGCAAGATAATCCTTCGCGCGCTGCTGCAACTCGCGTGCCGTATCTTCGTCGAAGCCTTCGATGGAAGCGAGCTCCTTCTGGTCGACCAAGGCCAACTCCTCGATCGAGTTGAAGCCTTCCGACGCAAGCAGCTGACCGACGACCTCGTCCAGATTGAGCGCCTCGACGAAGGTTTTCGTGCGACTTTCGAACTCAGCGTGCCGCCGCTCCGATTCCTCTTGTTCGGTCAAGATGTCTATGTCCCAGCCGGTGAGCTGAGACGCCAGTCGCACGTTCTGCCCGCGCCGTCCGATCGCCAGCGACAGTTGCTGATCCGGAACCACGACCTCGATGCGCTCCTTGTCTTCGTCGAGCACGACCTTGGTGACTTCGGCAGGCGCAAGCGCATTCACGACGAACGTGGCGATGTCGGCTGACCAGGGAATAATGTCGATCTTTTCGCCTTGCAATTCATTCACCACCGCCTGCACGCGCGAGCCGCGCATGCCGACGCAGGCGCCGACGGGATCGACCGAGGAATCGCGCGAGACGACGGCAATCTTGGCCCGCGATCCCGGATCGCGCGCCACCGCCTTGATTTCGACGATGCCATCGTAAATTTCCGGCACTTCCTGCGCGAACAGCTTCGCAGTGAATTGCGGATGCGTGCGCGAGAGGAAAATCTGCGGCCCGCGCGGTTCGCGTCGCACATCGTAGATATAGGCGCGGATGCGGTCGCCGGTGCGGAATACCTCGCGCGGTAGCAATTCGTCCCGACGCACGATCGCTTCGCCGCGGCCGAGGTCGACCACCACGTTACCGTATTCGACACGCTTGACGATACCGTTGACGATATCGCCGATGCGGTCCTTGTATTCGTTGTATTGTCGGTCGCGCTCGGCTTCGCGTACCTTCTGTACGATCACCTGCTTGGCCGACTGTGCCGCGATGCGGCCGTATTCCAGCGGCGGCAACGGATCGGCGATGGTGTCGCCGATCTGTGCGGCTGGATGGCGTTTGCGCGCTTCCTCGAGCGTGATCTGGTTGGACGGGTTCTCGACATTCTCGACCACCAGCATGTGGCGCGTCAGTTTCAGGTCGCCGGTCTTGGGCTCGATTTCGGCGTGCACGTCGGTCTCCGCGCCGTAGCGCGAACGCGCCGCCTTGGCGATCGCATCTTCCATCGCGGCGATGACGATGCTGCGGTCGATGGCCTTCTCGCGTGCCACCGCGTCAGCGATTTGCAACAATTCGAGCCTGTTGGCGCTCACAGCCATAGCTCATTCTCCTTCTTTGACGTTCGGCCGCATCGGCCGATGCCGTAAATGCCTTTCCCTGCGCCGTTCATCCTTGCGTGCCGCCCGTGCGTCGCGTTTGGCCGCCTTCTCGCGCCGCAACGCGTCGGCCATCAGCTCGTCGGTCAGCACAAGCCTCGCTTCGCTCATGTCCTCTATGCGCAGCAAGGCTTCCGCCGCCTCGCCCTCCCTGACGTCGTCGCGTCGTATACGCGCGGCGTCGCCCTCCACACCGAGGAGCGCGCCGCGAAAGCGCTTGCGGCCGTCGATCGGAACCGCCATCTCGATGCGCACCAGATGACCCGCGTAGCGATCGAAGTCGGATTTGCGAACCAGCGGTCGATCGATGCCCGGCGAAGATACTTCCAGACGATAGGCGCGATCGATGGGATCGGCGACGTCCAGGACGGGCGACAAGGCACGCGATACCCTCTCGCAGTCCTCCACCGTCATTCGGCCGTCAAGGCGCTCCGCCATAATCTGCACGGTACAGCCCTCCGCGCGCGAGATCTTCACCCGTACGAGACGATAGCCGAGGTCCGTGATCACGGGCTCCGCGATCGCGGCCACGCGTGCCGCCAGACCGGGCTCCGTAACGAGCCGAGGCTCGTTCTCCATGGGAGCCCTCGCGGACGAGGCAACATCGTCAAAGCCCTTACTCGCGGTCATCGGCGTAACAAAAAAGAGCGGGTCCGGCGGGACCCACTCTCAAAACCATCCGGTTATGAGGGTGTATCGAGCAGCCAAAATATAGCGATTTTTTCTCCCCTTGCAAGGATGTTGGGGGCGGCGGAAGGCTAACCGTTCCTTCAGAATCCGCCGCTTAAATCGCGGCCAAGTGGCGTCGAGTTCCCGATTTTTGGCGTGTTCCAGGCTGGCGATGGTTGCACCCGCCTCGCTCATTCCCGAATTGGAAGAGGTCCTGCAACACGGTTCGGTGGAGCGGCGCGCCGAACTATTGCGGCGGATCACGGATCTCTTCCTTGAACGGGCACCGCGTCTGAACCAGGCGCAGGTCGCGTTGTTCGACGACGTGATGAACTCGCTGATCCGCGAGATTGAACTAAGGGTGCTGGCCGAGCTCGCCCGCCGGATCGCGCCTGTCCCCAACGCGCCCTCGGGGGTCGTCCGGACGCTCGCCTACAACGATGACATCTCCGTGGCCGGACCGGTGCTGCGCCACGCACGGCTCGACGAGCGAGACCTGCTGTGTATCGCGGAAACCAAAAGTCAGGACCATTTGCTCGCATTGTCGAAGCGCGATGAGATCGGCGAGGCGCTTTCGGGAATTCTCGTGATCCGCGGCAACCGAGACGTTTCGCGCTCGCTCGCCGACAATGACCGGGCGCGGCTGTCGGAGGATGCGATGTCGGTGCTTGTGAACCGTGCGCAGGACGACGGCGTTCTTGCCGAGAAAATCGGCCTGCGCGCAGACATCCCGCCGCATCTTTTCCGCCAGTTGCTGACGCAGGCGAGCGAGGTGGTGCGCGAGCGCCTGTTGGCAAGGGCCAAACCCGAGATGCGGGCGGAAATCCGGTGCATCCTTTCCCGGGTGACCGACGAAGTTGCCGTCAAGGTCTCGTCGCGAACCTACGCAAAGGCGCTCGCCGCGGTCCGCGAGCTGCGCGAGAAGGGAACGCTCGGAGAAACCCAGATCCGGGATTTCGCCGCGACTGGCCGCTACGAAGAGACGATCGCAGGATTGGCAACGATATGCGCCGTGCCGGTGGAGGTGATCGACCGTTTGATGAGCGGGGAGCGGATCGATCCGATCCTGATCCTGGCACGGGCCGCCGGCTTCGGCTGGACAACGGCGCGCGCGTTGATCGATTGCCGGCAGGGTCCCGGGCCGTCGAACGGCGGCCGCGAAGCCGCCAGGGAAAATTTCGAGCGGCTCACGATGACCACCGCCCAGCGTGTCGTGCGTTTTTGGCAAGTGCGGGAGGGAAGAGGGGATTAATCAGGTCGGCACGCGATCGGCGGACGGTCGCAGCCGGATTCGCACGGGGCGAGGTTGCCGGCATCGGGGCGCGAACGCTGCGGTGGAGGAGGTACCGCCAAGGCGCCACGCGCCTATGCAGCCGATCGATGCGCGGCAAGGCGGATATCAGGCCTTCCGGAACGTAAAATATGCCGGCGTGCGGCCTTCGCGCCTGGCCTTTGCCTCATAGCGCGTGCCGAAAAAGTCAGCCCATGGCTTGCGCCAGTCATCGGCGGCCGTGGCGGTCCAGATGAAATCGTCGGAGCGCAATATCCGCGCCAGCGTCCAGACGGCATAATCGGGGACATCCGTGGCAAACCGCAATTCGCCACCCTTGACCAAAAGACGCGCCAGTCGCGGCAGGGTCTCGTCCTGAATGAAGCGCCGCTTCCAGTGACGGCGCTTCGGCCAAGGATCGGGATAGAGCAAATCAATGCGAGCGAGCGCGTCCGCAGGCAGCCAGTCGATGAGAGTGCCGGCATCGCCGACGTGCAGACGCAGATTGCCGAGTTTATGCCTGTCGATGGCCGCGAGCGCCTTGGCAACGCCGTTCAAATAGGCTTCGCAGCCGATGAAACCGACCTGCGGCTGTGCCTGCGCCTGCGCGATCAGGTGCTCGGCGCCGCCGAAGCCGATCTCCAGGCGCACCTCCTCCGCCGCGGGGAACAAGCCGCGCAGGTCCGAAGGCGCGGGCTGGGACAAATCGAGCGCCACGCGCGGCAGCAATGTCTCGAATAGCGCGGCCTGCCGCGAGCGCAGCGTACGGCCCTTGCGCCTTCCGAAGAAGGCGCGTTGCGACCGTGGATCGCCGCGGACCTCGCTCATGCAATCGCCGCCCGCTTCCGTCGACCCGGCGCCGGTCGTCGATCCGGTCGGCGTCCGTTGCGCCCGCGCGCGGGCAGATGCGCCCGGGCGTTCGTTCTCGGCCACCGCCGCGGGCTTGCGCCGGTCCCGTTCATGAATATCAGGCATGCCGTGCGGCGGGCGACCTTGCGGTGCCCGGCATCACAGCAGAGTTTTTGCCCGAAGGGAACGCCGGTCAACTCACGGCGCGGCGTATGGCGTCCGCGAGATCGGTCTTCTCCCACGAGAAGCCGCCGTCCTTGTCGGGGGCGCGGCCGAAGTGGCCATAGGCGGCGGTGCGGCGGTAGATGGGTCGATTGAGTTTGAGCGCGCGGCGGATGCTGGTCGGGCGCAGCGGGAACAATTCCGGCAGGATCCGTTCAAGTTTCTTCTCGTCGACCCGGCCGGTACCGTGCGTGTCGACCAGCACCGACATCGGATCGGCGACGCCGATCGCATAAGCGAGTTGGATGGTGCAGCGCTCGGCAAGGCCGGCGGCAACCACGTTCTTCGCAAGGTAGCGCGCGGCGTAAGCGGCGGAGCGGTCGACCTTGGTAGGGTCCTTGCCGGAAAAGGCGCCGCCGCCGTGCGGGGCGTAGCCGCCGTAGGTATCGACGATGATCTTGCGGCCCGTGACGCCGCAATCGCCGTCGGGACCGCCGATCACGAAATTCCCGGTCGGATTGACCAGGAAGTCGGACGGACGTTTGGGCATCCAGCCTTCGGGCAGCGCCGATTCGACCGCCTCGGCGATCATGTCCTTGACCATGCCGGGCGTATATTTCTTTCCGTTGCGATTCTGCGCATTGTGCTGGGTTGAAACGACGACCTTCGTGCAGCCCACCGGTTTGCCGTCGACATATTTGACGGTGACTTGGCTTTTGGCGTCCGGCTGAAGGTCATGCAACTGACCGGCCCGTCGCTTCTCGGAGAGCACCTTCAATATCTTGTGCGCGAAATAGATCGGTGCGGGCATGAAGGAGTTCTTTTCATAGATCTCGCTTTCTGTGCACGCGAAGCCGAACATCATGCCTTGGTCGCCGGCGCCCTCTTCCTCGCCGCCCTTTTTCTTCTTGGCATCGACGCCCATGGCAATATCGGGCGATTGACCGTGCAGGAGCACCTCGATGTCGGCGCCGTAATACGAGAAGCCCTCTTGGTCGTAGCCGATGTCTTTCACCACGTTGCGCGCGATCTGCGCGATCAGCTCGCGGTTGATCACCGCCTTGTCGCCGCGCTTGACGAACAGCGGCGCCTGGCCGCGACCTTCGCCGGCGATGATGATCTTGTTGGTGGTCGCCAGCGTTTCACAGCCAAGGCGTGTGTTCACCAAACTGTCGTCGGCAATGCCGAGCTTGACGTCGTTTTCCAGGAACGCGTCGAGCACGGCGTCGGAAATCTGGTCACACACCTTGTCGGGGTGGCCTTCGGAGACGGATTCGCTCGTGAACAGAAAATTCGTGTGCACCACGTGTCGTTCCTCCGTGCCGCCCTTCCGTCGATCGCGCCTTGGCGGGTGCGGCGTTTGTTGCAGCGACCGCGCAGCAGGTCAAGATGCGGGCAGCCGTGGGCACCGGCCACGCGCGCGATGGGATGCGCGATACCGGGATCGCCCAATTGGGTCCCGGCGATGCGGCAAGAGGCGCCGTTTTATTCGTCTGCCAGGGGATAAGGGGTGTCCGCGGCCGATGCAGGCAATCCTCGACCACCCCTCTTTCTGCGACGGGAGGGGAGGGCCGGGGTCATGCCGCGCGCCACACTTTCACGGCACCGGCGGCGCTCGCCCGAAGACGGGCTCCTAGTCCTCTTCGCCAGCGATCTGTTCGACCAGATCGACGATGCGCCGACGCAACTTGCTGCTCTTGATGCGCATGAACGCCTTGGTCAGCGACAAACCGTCCGACGTGGCCAGGAAGTCCGACACATAGGCCGGCGAGGGTGCCTCGTTCATGCCTGTCGCATGACCCGTCCCCCCGCCGTGCGGTGCCCCTTCGAAGAAAAAAGAAACCGGAACCTGGAGGATATGGGCAATTTGCTGCAGCCGGCTGGCGCCAATGCGATTGGTGCCCTTCTCGTACTTCTGGACTTGTTGAAACGTGAGGCCGAGAGCGTCGCCGAGCCTTTCCTGGCTCATGTTCAGCATCATCCGCCGCATCCGCACGCGCGAACCGACATGCTTGTCGATCGGATTTGGGGTCTTTTTTGCCATAAAAATCTCCTATGCGACCCTCGTATTCCGTAATGTCATATTTGTTGGCCCCGAAGCAATCTTTGATTGGCCGGGCGCGCCCCGTCATCCTTTGGCGGTTTTGAGGAATTGTCATGTTATTCGGTCGTTATGCCGCCCCCGCGCGGGGTTGGGACGGAAACCAATAAGGGGTGGGAAGCGAATTGCGGACAATCAATATGATATGTTTTTTATAACCACAGCTTATGATCGTGTGCGCTCCCACCAGACAAGGACCAAGCCGAGGATGGCGAACAGCAGCGCCGGGACGTCACCGTAGCGGGCATAGATGGTCGGCGGGAGAGCCTGCGGAAGCTGCGCGTCGATCACCCCCTCGACGCCGAGCGGGAGCGCGTGCAGTACCCGCCCCAACGGATCGATCACGGCGGAGATGCCGGTATTGGCGGCGCGCACCAGCGGCAACCCCTCGGCAATGGCGAGTGCGCGCGCCTGCTGGAAATGCTGGTAGGGTCCCGTGCTGACCCCGAACCAGCCGTCATTGGTCACATTGACGATCCAGCCGGGGCGCTCGGCGCGAGGCACGGCGCTGCCCGGGAAAATTGCTTCGTAGCAGATGAGCGGCAGCATGGTCGGCGCGCCGGGGATCTCCATGACGCGCCGCCGGTCACCGGCGAGAAATCCGCCGCTCACCTTGGTCAGCTGCCGCAACCCGAGCGCCTCGAGCAGGTGTTGAAAAGGCAGATATTCGCCGAACGGCACCAGATGCAGCTTGTCATAGACGCCGCGAATCGAGCCGTCAGGGTCGATCACATAGATCGAATTGTAAGCGCGGACCGGACCACCGGACCTCGTCGTGGCCGCCCGCACCGAGCCGGTGACGAGTTCGGTACCGGGCTCGAGCAGGCTTGCGATCTGTGCCAGTGCATCCGGCTCCTGCGCCAGGAAAAAGGGAAAGGCCGCTTCCGGCCAGACCAGAATGTTTGCGTCGTGCACGCCTTTGGATTGCGGGCCGGTGATCCGGTCGGAGAGGCTGAGATAGCGCGACATCACCTCGTCCTTGGCGTGGTAGTTGAATTTCGTGTCCTGCGGCAGGTTGGGCTGCATGACGCGCAGGGCGACGCCGGGGACATATCGGGTCGGGTGCTTGTGCAGGCGCACGAGACCGAAGCCGGCTGCCGCGGCGAGCAGGACAAGCCCAAGCACAAAGGCGCGATAAGGATGGGGCGTGTCGAGACGATCGTCGGCGACGGTGGCCGGGCTCGCGAAGACCGCGATCGCGACGAATGTGAGGCCCCAGATGCCGACAAGCGAGATGTTCTGCGCCAGCGGCAACGGCTGGGTGAGCGCGTAGCCGAAGGCGTTCCACGGAAATCCGCTGAGCAGATGGCCACGCAACCACTCGGCGGCGGTCAGGGCAACGGCGAGGGCGAGCAGCCGCAGGCTGCCGCGCACCCAGATCAAACGCGCCGCGGCAAGGCCAAAACCGGTATAGAGCGCAAGATAAGCCGGAAGGCCGACCACCGCGAAAGGCAGCAGCCAGCCGAATGTCTTGGCGTCGACCAGGAAAGCGTAACCGATCCAGTACAATCCGGCGAGAAAATAGCCGAAACCGAAACACCAACCGACGGCGGCCGCGCGCCACGCCCCGTCCCAGCGCTGCGAGGCCGAGCCGTCGACCAGCCAGACCAAGATCGGGAAGGTGACGAACAAAACCGGCCAAGCGTTGAAAGGCGCCATGGCAAGCGCCGAAACCGCGCCGGCGCAAAAACCTATTCCGGCGCGCCGCCAGCCGGCCGCGAGCACCACGGCGTTGGCGATGCGCGTCAGCGTCACGGGTTGCGCGCGCCGGCCTGCGGCCGGGGATCTTGCCGCACGCTCTCCTGAGGATCAGGCGCGGATCCGAGGGCCGGACCCGCCGCGTCCGACTCGCGTCGGCGCGGTTCGCGCGCACGCTCCCGACGCTCCTTCAGTCGCGTGATGCGCACACGCTTGACGCGGCGGGGATCCGCGTCAAGCACCTCGAACTCGAACAGGCCCGGGCCGGGGATGACCTCGCCGCGCAGGGGCAGCCGGCCGGCGCGCGCGACAAGGTATCCGCCGAGCGTATCGACGTCCTCGGCGGCGTCGCCGAGGTCGAAGTCATGGCCGATAAGCCGCACGACGTCTTCGAGCTGGGCGCGTGCGTCAGCGACATAGCTGCCGTCGGGCTGCGGGGCAACCGCCGGAGTCTCCTCCTGATCGTGCTCGTCCGCAATCTCGCCGACGATTTCCTCAACTATATCCTCGATCGACGCAAGTCCGTCGGTGCCGCCATACTCATCGATCACCAGCGCCAGATGCACGCGCGTGGCCTGCATGCGCTCGAGCAGGTCGATCGCGCGCATCGACGGGGGCACAAACAGAATCTCGCGCACGATCTTGGTGGCGGAGAGCGGGATCGAAAGGTCAAGCGACTTGAAGTCGAGTCCCGCCGGCAACGGCCGTTTGCGTTTGGCATTCTTTCCCGGATCAACCGTTGCCCGGTTGGTCATGAAAGCGATCAGATCGCGGATGTGAACCATGCCGACGGGATCGTCGAGCGTGTCGTTGTAGACCACAAGGCGAGAATGGCCTGCACCCTCGAAAGTGCGCATCAGTTCGCCAAGAGAGATGTCCTGCTGCACCGCGACGATATCGGCGCGCGGGATCATCAGATCGCCGACGCGCCGCTCGCGCAATCCCAGAATGTTGCGAAGCATCCGGCTCTCCTCCGGGGAGAAGCCGGTCTCGCCCGGGCTCATGGCCTCGAGCAGGTCTTTCAGATCGGCACGAATGGTGTGTTTGCGCCAACCAAGCAGCCTGCGCAATACGCGCAGCAGCCAGCTGCCCTCGTCCTTGGCGGAGGGGATGACGGGAACCGGCAGGTTGCGCGGCGCGTCGCCGGCAATACCGGAACCGGGAGGATCAGGGTCAGGCATCGCGATCAGGCATTGCCCGTTGCGTTGGTCCGGTAGGGATCGGCAATAGCCAAACGCGCAAGACTATCCCGTTCCAGGCTTTCCATCACTTCGGCGTCGGAATCAGTATGGTGATCGTACCCCAGAAGGTGGAGAAATCCATGCACAGCAAGATGAGCGAGATGGTGTTGGAACGGCTTGCCTTCCATTTGACTTTCGCGCTGCAGCGTCTCGAACGCGATGGCGATGTCGCCGCCGCGCGGCACAGGCCCATCCGCGGCCGGGAACGAGAGGACGTTGGTCGGTTTGTCGATGCCGCGCCAGCGCCGATTGAGCGCGCGCAGCTCTTCGTCGTCCGACAGCAGCACGCTGATGTCGCCCGGAGCCGAAACCGCCGCGAGATGCGCGGCGGCGACGATTGCCTTGCGCACCGTGGAAGCCGACCGCGGTTCGCGGTTCCACAGCGGCGACGCGATGCGTATGTCGACGACGGGCGTGCTCATTCTCCGGTCTTGTGTGTCCGCGCGCGATCGTAAGCTTCGACGATCCGTGCGACCAGTTCGTGGCGGATCACGTCTTCATGCGTGAAGACGACGTGGCCGACGCCTTCGACATTCGCCAGCAACCTGACCGCCTCGGCAAGGCCGGAAATTTGCCCGGGCGGCAGATCGACCTGACTCGGATCGCCGGTGACGACCATGCGGCTGTTCTCGCCGAGCCGGGTGAGAAACATTTTCATCTGCATGGACGACGTGTTCTGCGCCTCATCGAGGATCACGCAGGCGTTCGACAGGGTCCGTCCACGCATGAAGGCGAGCGGCGCGATCTCGATTTCCCCGGCCTGCAGGGCGCGCTCGACCACGCGCGGGTCCATAAGATCGTAGAGCGCGTCATAGACGGGGCGCAGATAGGGGTCGACCTTCTCCCGCAGATCGCCAGGCAGGAAGCCGAGCCGTTCGCCGGCCTCCACCGCCGGTCGCGACAGGATGATGCGGTCGATCTCCTTGCGTTCAAACATCTGCACGGCGTGCGCGACGGCGAGCCACGTCTTGCCGGTGCCGGCGGGCCCGGTGCCGAATACCAACGTGTTGCGCTTGAGCGCGCGCACATAGGCGTCCTGCGCCGGGGTGCGTGCGCGCACCGCACGCTTGCGCAGGTTGATCTCTTCGAAGGCGGGAGGCGCGCTGCCCGGGTCGTAGTCGAACAGGGAACCCTGGGCGATGGCCTGACGGATGGCGCCCTCGACATCGCCAGGGGAAAGGTCGCGGCCACGCTTGAGTTGTTCGTACAGGCCTTCGAGCACGCGGCGCGCCTGCTCGCAGGCGCTGCGCGAGCCGTCGACGGTGACGTGGTTGCCGCGTTGCTCGGCCATCACGCCGAGACGGCGCTCGATCAGCGCGAGGTTCTGGCCGTATTGGCCGAACAGAACCGATGCGAGCCGATTGTCCTCGAAGGCAAGCACGATATGCGTCGTGGCGGTTTCTTCGAAGGCGGCGGTGGGAATTGGCGTAGCTGGCGTGCGCAAGGGTGTCTCAGGCTCCGACGGCGATGCGCTCGGTCGCACCGGCCAGCTCGCCGAACAGGCTGTTGCTGCCGATCTCGGTGATGGTGACGGACACAACCGAGCCGATCAAGGCGCGCGGCGCCATGACTTGCACCGCCTGCAGATAGGGGGAACGGCCGACCAACTGCCCGGCGAGCCGGCCCGGCTTTTCGAGCAGGACGTCGATGGTACGGCCGGCGAATCCGGCGTTGAAGGCCCGCTGGCCGCGCGCGATCGCGGCCTGCAGACGCTGCAGTCGTTCGGCCTTCACTTGCGGGGGGACTTGATTGTCCATGTCGGCCGCCGGCGTCCCCGGGCGCGCCGAATACATGAACGAGAACGCTCCCGCGAAACCCACCTCCTCGACGAGGCTGAGCGTAGCGCGGAAGTCGGCTTCCGATTCGCCCGGGAAGCCGACGATGAAATCCGACGACAACGCGATGTCGGCACGCGCGCGCCGCAGGCGCGCGACGAGGCTGAGGTAGTCCGCGCGCGTATGTCTGCGGTTCATCGCCGCCAGGATGCGGTCGGAGCCGGACTGCACCGGCAGGTGCACGAATGGCATGAGCGCGGGCAGTTCGGCATGCGCCGCGATGAGATCATCACTCATGTCGCGCGGATGGCTCGTCGTGTAGCGCAGCCGCAACAGGCCGGGGATTTCGCTCACGCGGCGCAGCAGGCGCGCGAGCCCCCATGCCGAGCCGTCGGGACCAGGGCCGTGATAGGCGTTCACATTCTGCCCGATCAGCGTCACCTCGCGTACACCGTTTGCGACCAGTCGTTCTACCTCGGCCACAATCTTGTCGACCGGACGCGACGTCTCCGCTCCGCGGGTATAGGGTACCACGCAGAAGGTGCAGAACTTGTCGCAGCCCTCCTGGACGGTCACGAAACTGGAGACGCCGCGCCGGCGGATCGCCTCGCGCGCGGGCGGCGCGAGCGCGTCGAATTTGTCCTCGATCGGAAACTCGGTGTCGACCACTCGCTCGCCGGCAAAGGCGCGCGCGACCATGCCGGGGAGGCGATGGTAACTCTGCGAACCGATGACGAGGTCGACCGCGCGCGCGCGCTTGATAATTTCGTCGCCTTGTGCCTGCGCAACGCAGCCGGCGACCGCGATCAGCATCTTGCGTCCTTGCGCGGCTGCCGCCTCCTTGAGCGCGCGCATGCGGCCGATTTCCGAATAAAGCTTCTCGGCCGCCTTTTCGCGGATATGGCACGTATTGAGGATGACGAGGTCGGCGTCGCTCGGCTCGAGCGTCTCCGCATAGCCCGCCGGCGCCAGCGTGTCCGCCATACGATGCGAATCGTAGACGTTCATCTGACAGCCGAAGCTCTTGACGTGGACTTTGCGCGCCTGGGTCATCCCGAATTGCCGCCGAGAGCGGCCAATTTAGCCGCTCCGGGCGTTCCTGTCCCGCGATTCCATATAATTGATTTTACAACGATTTTAAGGCAACCCCGGAGACGGGTCGGTCCCCCGCGCAGACCGCCGCCGGCGCGCGCCCGCCGAGGCTCGCCGCGGCAAGGCGGCGTATCGTGTTTTCGAGCCGCCGGGTCAAGGCCTTGCGATCCTCCGCCTCGGCAGGGCGAGTGGGTTCGCCGTAGCTCACCACCGCGTCGACCGCGCCGCGCATGATGAAATCCCGGATATGCGGCAGAAAATCGAGGTCGCCGTACCAAGCGACCAGCGGGCGATGCTGCCGTCCCATCGGAATACCATGTAGCCGCGTATAGCAGATCGACATCGGTTGCAGCAGCAGATCGCCTGCGGCCCCCTGCAGGGCTGCGTGCTCCACCGCGCCGAGCAGCGCCGAACGGAACGGGAGGATCCGGTTGCCGTCGCTCGAGGTTCCTTCCGCGAACAGCACCACCGACGTTCCGCCCTTGAGCCGCGCAACGATTGCCTTGACGGCATCCGCCACCTGATGACGCCGTGCGCGATCGACGAACACCGTGCGCTGGATTTTCGCAGTAATGCCGATCAGCGGCCACCGCCGCACCTCCTGCTTCGCGACGAAGGCAACGGGGATGATCGATCCGATGACCACGATGTCGACCCATGACACATGGTTCGATACGAACAGAACGGCACGTTCCCGCACCGGCCGCCCCGCGATGTGCACGCGGATGGCCAACAAGGCGCACAGCACCCGATAATAGCGCGTCGCGATGAAGCCCCAGCCGGGCAGGCCGAGCCGGTCCAGCAGCCACTGCAGCGTGATCAGCAGCGGGGTCATGATGAGAAAGAAGAGAGCGATAAGAAATACGCGCAGCATGTGTCGATCGATCAGCGGCGCGCGATCGTTCGCCACGCCCGGGGGGAAAGAAAGCAGACATCCGCCGGCGCATGCAAACGGCCGACCGGCGCCGACACAACGGTATGTGAAGGTTTTTCCTGCAAGCCGGACGTCGGTGAGGGGTGAATTGTCGGAGGGACGGCGATCAATGCCCTGCCTTGTCGTCGGTCAGCGGCACGGCGTAGAGTTCCAGCCGGTGGTCGACCAGGCGGAAACCGAGTTTGCGCGCAACCTCGGCCTGCAGCCGTTCGATCTCTTCCGACTGAAATTCGATCACCTCGCCGGTGCGCAGGTTGATCAAATGGTCGTGATGCGCGTCCGGGCTCGTTTCATAGCGGGCGCGCCCCTCGCGGAAGTCGTGCCGCTCGATAATCCCGGCATCCTCGAACAGGCGCACGGTCCGGTAAACGGTAGAGATCGAGATGTGTGAATCGATCTCGGCGCATCGCCGATACAGCTCTTCGACATCAGGGTGATCGGCGGAATCGGCCAGAACGCGCGCAATGATCCTGCGCTGCTCGGTCATGCGCATGCCTTTGGCCGCGCAGCGGGCCTCGATCGACGTCTTGTCCGATTTATCCGGCGTGTTCATCGGGCGGCATCGCTTCCGGTCGACCCAGCATCAGAAACTATCATATTGAGAACGGCCGGTGCGTGTCCATGGCGACTCATGCAAGGTCCCGCCGCAGCACGAGTGCATCGGCCGAGGCCTTGGTGTCCGATGCATAATAGTTCGGCCGCCGGGCCACCTCGCGAAAGCCGGCTCGGCGATAGAGCCCCAGCGCGGGCGCATTGTGCGCGTCGACCTCCAAAAATACCGTGCGCACCCCGAGGCCGGCCAGTCGTCCCAGATGCAGCATGAGCAATCTGCGCGCAAGACCGCGGCCCCGAGCCGCACGTGCAACTGCGACGGACAGGATTTCCGCCTCGTCGGCGCCGCGGCGCGACATGATGAAACCGCAGAGCGCCGAGCCGGCGAGGGCGCGATGCGCGAGCACATTGCGCTCGAGCAGCAAGGCTTCCACCTCCTGCTCGCTCCATCCGCGTCGGAACGAGGCACTGTGCAGCGCCGCGATCGCTCCGGCATCGCGCGCGCTCGCTTCGGAAAGCTTCGGCTCGTCGCGGCCGAACAGGAAAGCGAAAAGCCGGCTCATCGCCGCGCAATCCGGCTCGTGTCCTGCGGCCGTGCATCGGGCGCGCGCAGATAGAGCGGCTTCACGGGGTCCGTCTCCTGCGCGGCGGCCGCCAGCCGAGCGACCCAGGCAATGTCGGGCGCGGGGTACGGTTCGATCGACCTCGGCGCGGCCTCGTCCGCGGGCCAGGCCGCGGCGAGAAGACGCGCGGCGTCGCCGGCAAGCCGCGGCGCGCCGCTTGCCGCCGCGCGCTGTGCGGCGTCGCGCAAGGATGCCACACGCGGTCCCATCAAGGTATATCCGCCGCGTCCGAAAATCTGCAGATAGACGTGTTCATGGCGCGCGTCGATGGCCGTCACCACCGGGATTGTCTCGTCTGCGTCGAGCAGCGGCGCCGCATAAGCGGCAAGCGTGGTGATTCCGACGACGGGCTTGCTCGCCGCAAGCCCCACGCCGCGTGCCGCCGCAATGCCGACGCGCAAGCCGGTGAAGCTGCCGGGTCCGACGGTCACGGCGATGCGGTCGAGCGCGGAAAAAGCAAGCCCTGCCTGCGTCATGACCTGCCTGATCAGCGGCATCAAGGCTTCCGCATGGCCGCGCTGCATGGGCTGCGTCTGCCCGGCAAGCATCGCGTCGCGCCCGGTATCGAGGACTGCCACGGCACAAGCCGCGAGCGCGGTATCGATGGCCAGAATACGCATGCGTCAACGGCAGCGGTCACGACCTACGGCAACCGATTTCACGGCAAACGCCGGGTCAAACAATCACGACTATCAATCAAGACGACCTCGCGGCGATCGACCCATCGCCGAGGGGGCTGGCGCCGCGCATGCGTAACGGTCCCGCGAGCCCGCATCACGCGGCGATGATCCCTCAAGCCCCGCCTCAATCCCTTTCCTGTCGGAAGGAGGCATCCTCCGACGCGCCCCCCACTGTCGCCCGTCCTGCCTCCTCGTGCAAGGGAAGCTTGCGCATGCCGCCCGTTGCCGGAGCCGTGGCCAGACACCGGATTTCGGCAATAACATTGACCCGTCATTGCCGGCGCAGCAAGGCAATCCAGACTAGAATGGACTCACGCCGGATCGCTGCCTTGTCCCGGCGCGGCTTTACGCAATGCCGGCCGAGCCTCGTCCATACATGACGGTGCCGATTCAGTCCAATCATTGCCCCGGCTAGACCGGACGCACCTCAATGACGTCGGGCACGAAGTGGTGCAGCAGGTTCTGGATGCCGTGCCGCAGCGTCGCGGTGGAGGAGGGACAGCCGGAACAGGCCCCGCGCATGTGCAGATAGACGATCCCCTCCTTGTATCCTTTGAAGATGATATCGCCGCCGTCGCCGGCGACCGCAGGACGGACGCGCGTTTCGATCAGGTCCTTGATGGCGGCCACCGTTGCCGAATCCTTTTCGTCGTAGAATTCCTCGCTCGCCGCCGTCGTATCCGCTCCGGCCGCGAGCAGCGGCTCGCCGCTCATATAGTGCTCCATGATGGCGGCGAGCACGGCCGGTTTGATATGCGGCCATTCGCCGCCGGATTTTGTCACCGCAATGAAGTCGGCGCCGAAGAAAACGCCTGCGACATGGGGAATGTCGAACAGCCGCAGCGCAAGCGGCGATTGTGCGGCGGCCGCGCGCGTCGGCATGTCGAGGGTACCGTTCTCGAGGACCGTCCGGCCGGGCAGAAATTTCAGCGTTGCCGGGTTCGGCGTCGCTTCGGTCTGGATGAACATTGGCTCCTCCTGGCGGGGGCAAGGCCCGCGGGGCAACATGACGATAGGGGATAAATGGACTTCGGCGACGCCGCGGTCAACCACGGGTCTTGCTTTCATTCAAGCCCGTCTTCCCGGTCGCTGACGGCGGGAACCGCCGCGGCACCCGCGCGGGACGCGGCACGCCGGGGCCCCATGCCGGCGCGCGCGGATCGTCCAATTCTGCGTGAAAAAAAGGGGTGCACCGGAACCTGCCGCGGTGCGCCGCTCGGCCTGCCTCCGGGCCGGGCGCGGGACCGGGCGTCAGGACATCGCCTCGATCTCCTCGTCGCTCAGATGGCCGGGCACGATCGCGACCGGGATCGGGAACGTGCCCGCGGTCTTGGCAAGGCTCGATACCAGCGGACCCGGGCCCTCCTTGCCGGTGCCGGCGGCCAGCACGAGAATCCCGATGTCGGCGTCTTCGTCGATCAGTTTGACGATTTCTTCAGCCGTTTCGCCTTCGCGGATGACGCGGTCCGGCGTGATGCGCGCGATTTTCTTCGCCCGCGCCGCGTATTTGTCGAGCGCCTTGTTGGCAGCCTCCTCCGCCTCCGCCTTCATCAGATCGGCGACGCCGAGCCATTGTTGATTGCGGTCGCCCGGCTCGATCACTCGCAGCATGACGATCTGCGACTTGGTGCGGGCGGCACGCTTGGCTGCCCAGAACACCGCGCGATCGCATTCGTCCGTATCGTCGATGACCACGAGATATTTGCGCTTGTGGCCTTTCTCGAAGCTGCGGCGCCTTGTGCTCATAAGGCGATGGTGGCACGCCTGACGGCAGGGCGACAAGCGGGCGCCTCCGAGCGGATTTTCGGCCGCGTTGCGGCCACGAAACTGGCCCCGGTGAGTCACGTCGGAGCCCCGCGCGCTTCTGGCGGAGCCGGCATCATCGTTCTCCACCGGCCGCTCCGGATCAGCCAGCGCGGCACGACCGGCTTGGCGCCTGCGGGTGCAGGACATCTAACTGCGCACGAAGCCGACGATATCCTTGACCGCCTTCATCGTCTCGGCGGCGATCACTTGCGCCCGCTGCGCGCCGTCGGCAAGCACCGAATCGATATATGCGGGATCGCGGCCGAGCCGTTTCATCTCCGCGCCGATCGGCCCCAGCCTGGCAACCGCGAGATCAATCAGCGCCGATTTGAAGGTCGAAAACTGACCGCCGCCGAATTCACGCAGCACTTCCGTCTTGCTCGTGCCCTTGAGCGCGGCATAGATGCCGACAAGATTGTCGGCCTCGGGGCGCGTCTCCAGGCCTTTTTCTTCGCTCGGCAAGGGTTCCGGATCCGTCTTCGCCTTGCGGATTTTCTGCGCGATGGCGTCGGCGTCGTCGGTGAGATTGATGCGCGAATAGTCCGAGGGCTCGGACTTCGACATTTTCTTCGTCCCATCGCGCAGCGACATCACCCGCGTCGCCGGTCCCTGGATCAGCGGCTCGGGTTGCGGAAAAAAGACGTTGCCGTGGCCGTGCGCCCGGATCGAATCGGCAAAGTCATTGTTGAACTTCTGCGCAATATCTCGCGCTAGCTCGAGATGCTGCTTCTGATCTTCGCCAACCGGCACGTGCGTCGCGCGATAGACAAGGATGTCCGCCGCCATCAGGTTGGGATAGACGAACAGTCCGACCGACGCGTTCTCGCGGTCCTTGCCCGCTTTCTCCTTGAATTGCGTCATGCGGTTGAGCCAGCCCATGCGGGCAACGCAGTTGAAAATCCATGCCAGCTCGGCATGCTCGGCCACCTGGCTCTGGTTGAAGACGATATGCCGTTGGGGATCGATGCCGCAGGCAATGAAGGCAGCCGTCACCTCGCGCGTCGCTTTCGGCAGTTCGAGCGGGTCCTGCCAGACCGTAATGGCATGCAGGTCGACGACGCAATAGATGCAATCGTAGCGTTCCTGCAGGGCGACGAATTTGGTGATTGCACCAAGATAATTGCCGAGATGCAGATTGCCCGTCGGCTGCACGCCGGAAAAAACGCGCTCCTTGAACGCCATTTCTGGTCCTCTTCGCCTCTGCGCGACCCATGCCACGTCAGGGCTCCGTCACGCAAGGGCTTCCAGCGTGGATGTCGGGCGCATTGCCAGCCATTGCGAGCCCGAGCAACGCGAGGGCAAAGCGATCCAGAATGCTCCGTCACCGCGAGCGAAGCGTAGCAATCGAGACGGCGCTGCCGCCGATGCATGTCTCGTGCGTGAGGCCCGGCAGGGACGGGGTCGCTTCGGCGGCTGTGCCGCCTCGCAATGCCGCCTCGCAATGACGGCGTCGGGTCGTGCGCCCCTTGCGCGGGTTCCTTGCGGGGAAGATGCCAATTCAATGCGAACGGAATTTGTTCTGGGTGTCGCCTTTAATCATCGCAACGATCTCGCTCAGTCGGACGACGCCCAGCACAGGCAGAGCCGCGACATAGCTCAGCAGGCCGACGGCGATGAAGGCAGCAAGGGAAAGGACGCGCGTTATCAGCGACTCCGCCTCGGGCATCAGCATACGCGCGACGGCGAGCGACGCGACCATGCCCGCCACGGCGAGCGCCATGCGCGGCAGTCGGCGTCGGGCTGTGCCGTCGATCCTGAGCCACCCGCGCCGCGCGACGATGGTGCCGAGCAGCGCAGCGCTCGCCCAGGCCGACACCGCGATCGCCGCCGCTGCGCCCGCAAGCCCGTAATCGGGAAACAGGATCAGCGCCGCGCCTGCGGCGACGAGGAGGCCGAAAACGGCGGTCAGCATCGGCGTTCCGGTATCCTCATGCGCGAACGAGGCTGCGGCGAAGACCTTTTCGAGCGCATGTGCCGGCAGGCCGCCGCTCATCCCTATGAGGGCTGTGGCCACGGCCGCCGTATCGCCGGCCGTGAAGGCGCCGCGTTCGAACAGCACGGCGCAGACGGGCGCGGCAAGCAATCCGAGGGCGACGGCGGCCGGCAAGGCGAGGCCGAACGAAAGCTCGAGTGCGCGCGACTGCGTGCCGGCGAAATCGGTACCTTGCTTGGCATGCACGCTCGCGGCCATGCGCGGAACGACCGTCGCCGCCGCCGCGACGGAGACGATCCCAAGCGGCAGGCCATACAGCCTGTTGGCGTAATAGAGCCAGGCGACCGCCGGACCCGAGGAGGATACAACCGCCGTGACCGCGACCAGTTTCATTTGCGGGAGAGCGGCCGACAGCAGTCCGGGCAGTGCGCGCGCAAAAAACATTCCGACCGCGCCATAGGCGGGCGGCGCCACGCGTGGCCCGCGCTTGCCTGCCGCCAACCATGCCGCCCCAATAAAGCCAAGCTGTATCGCGGCGGCCATGCCGGTCGCAGCCGCGAGCACCAGCGTCCCTTCGAACGGATCGATTCGCGCGACGAACAGAGCCGCCACGACCGCGACCAGGATGGCGTTGAACAGCACCGTGCCAATGGCGGCCGCGCCGACCCGTCGCTCGGCATTGAGCGCGGCCGCGAAAACGGCCGCGCCCCCCGCGAAAAGCACGTAAGGCGACGCAATCGTTAGCAACAGCGCCGCAAGCCCGCGCTCGTCTTCCTGGAATCCCGGCGCCACCGCGCCAGCAATTACATCCGACGATGCCGCGATCGCGAGCGTGACCAGGCCGGTGATGCAGATCGTCACCAGCAGGCAGCGGCGCGTGAACCCATGCGCGCTCGCCTCGCCCTGTACGGCGCGCAGGCGCAGCCAGATCGGTACGAAAGCGCCGTTGAGCGCGCCTTCGGCCAGCAGCCGCCGGAAGACATTGATGATTTGCATGACGGCGAAGAAGGCTTCGGATAACGGGCCTACGCCGAGCAAGGCGGCGATGCCCGCGTCGCGCACAAAACCGAGCAGGCGCGATATCAGCGTGCCGCTGCCGACCGTGCCGATGTCGCGGGCAAATGACATGAAGTGGGCCTCTGCCCCATGGTAGCGCATCAGCGCGATTCGCGATGCGTTGCCATCGGACGCTGGGCCGTTATAGTGCCCGCACCGCGGAACGAGGAGAGTTCATGGTCGCCGCCCGCTACGACGTGCTCGGCATCGGCAATGCCATCGTCGACATCATTGCCCGTGCCGATGACGATTTCCTGCTCGCACAGGGAATGCGGAAGGGCGCGATGACGCTGATCGATGAGGCTCGCGCTGCAGCCATCTATGCCGCGATGGGGCCGGCAACCGAATGCTCGGGCGGTTCGGCGGCCAATACCGTCGTCGGGGTTGCGAGCTTTGGCGCGCGCGCGGCCTTCATCGGCAAGGTCAAGGACGACCCGCTCGGTCGCACATTCATGCACGATATTCGCGCCGCGGGCGTCGCGTTCACGACCAGTCCCGCCGCCGACGGACCTTCGACCGCGCGCTCCTATATTCTCGTCACGCCGGACGGCGAGCGCACCATGAACACCTATCTCGGCGCGGCGCAGGATCTGACCGCCGCCGACATCGACGATGCGCAAATTGCCGCAGCCGAAATCGTCTATCTCGAAGGTTATCTGTGGGATCCGCCGCAGGCGAAGGAGGCCTTCGTCAAGGCGGCGAGGATCGCGCATCGCACCGGCCGCCGTGTCGCGTTGACCTTGTCGGACGCGTTCTGTGTCGATCGTTATCGGGACGAGTTTATCGATCTTGTCCGCAAACGCATGGTCGACATCGTGGTCGCCAACGAGGCCGAATTGAAGAGTCTTTACGAAACCGCCGACTTCGATACCGCCGTGCGGGCCCTGCAGCGGCAGGCGAAGCTTGGGGTCGTCACCCGCAGCGAAAAGGGCTGCGTGGTGGTGAGCCCCGAGGCGCTCGAGGCCGTTGCCGCCTTCCCGGTCGACCGGGTGGTCGACGTGACGGGTGCCGGCGATCTGTTCGCGGCCGGTTTCTTGGTCGGGCTCGCGCGCGGCAAGGATTATCGCACCGCCGCCCGGCTCGGCGCGCTGGCGGCGGCCGAGGTGATCCAGCACATCGGCGCGCGGCCGGCGGTCTCGTTGCAGGCGCTGGCCGCGGAAAACGGCCTTGCAGTCTAGATCCGTCGCCGGGCAGCAGGACTCTCGCGCGCCACGTTTCCGGTAACAGATTGGTAACCAGCTCTCGTTACCAATCGTGAACCATCGCGGAGCGCGATCACCATGGCCAAGCCCGAAGATGAAACCGCAGCCGGTGGCGAACCTGCGCCGGGCGCGCCGGCGACAGGGTCTCGCGACGCCCTGCCGACGGCGGCGGCGGACGCCGACGGTGCCCCACCCGCGGTCGAATCGCCGCCGCTGTCTCCGGTGGGCGAGCCCGTCCGCGCGGCGGCCGCGGACGCGACGGCGCAGGACGTCGCGATCGCACCGGCCGAGATCCGATCCCAATCCGCGGAAGACTCGTTGCCGAGGCGCAAAGGATTCCGCTGGATGCCGACGCCACGCCGGCGGCGACGGATGCTGCGCGCCGCGTCCTTCGTGGCAGCGGCGGGTCTCGGCGGTCTTATCGGCGCCTTCGCCATGCACCAGTGGGCGCTGCCGAAGCCGGACATGTCCGGTCTCGACGAGTACCGGGCGTTGCAGCATTCCCTCGCGCAGCTCGGCAGGGAGATGGCAGCGCTGAAAACTGATTTGGACCGTGCGAACCGGCGCGTGCTCGATCAGGCAGTCAAGCCTCAGAATTCGGACCAGGCGGCCAGGCTCGAGCGAACCGAGCAGGATGTGACCGGGACCATTCCGTCCAAACCGCCGGGGGTGGAATCGCTGCCGCACATGGCGCCGTTGCCGCCGCCCCGCCCCCGCACCGTCGCCTCCTCCGGCAAGCCGCCGGTGCTCCGCGATTGGTGGATCCGCGATGCCCGCGGCGGCTATGTCTTCGTCGAGGGACACGGCGACGTCTATCAGGTAGTGCCCGGTGCGCCGTTGCCGGGTCTCGGCCCGGTGCAGGCGATCAAGCGCGAGAACGGCGCCTGGGTCGTGGTGACGCCCGAGGGCCTCATCGTCGCCGACCGCGATCGCAGCCGATTCGAATAGCCCGAAATCGCGCTTGCGCCGCGCTGCCGCGGCGCCGCTTCGCCTCCCGCCCGAGGTCATATCCGCGTGATCGCGGTGGCATGCCGCGATCAGGCATGCCAGATTTGCCGCCGCCGAGAGGTGAGAGTGCGGGGCATGCGCAGGCTGCGGGCGACGGCGTGCATTCTTTGGACGCTGGCGGCGGCAGGGCCGCCGGCCTTGGCGCAGCCGACCGCGCCCCCGGCCGACAAACCGGAAATGCGCATGAATTGCCCCGGCCTCGTTGCCGCCCGCTTGGGGCCGATGCCGGTCGCCTTCGACGGCGCCAAGCTTGCGCCCGACCAGGTGCGGCTCACTTACGTCGGACACGCGACCTTTCTGATCGAAAGCCCGCAGCTCGTGCGCATCGCCACCGATTACAATGATTACGTCAGGCCGAGGGTGGTGCCGGACATCGTCACCATGAATCACGCGCACATCACCCATTACACCGACCATCCCGATCCGGCGATCAAATACGTACTGCGTGGGTGGGGCGAGGCGGGCAAGCCGGCCCGTATCGATCTTACCTATGGGGACGTGCGCGTGCGCAACGTAGCGACCAATATCCGCACATTTGACGGCGGGACGGAGCGGTACGGCAATTCCATCTTCATCTTCGAGATTGCGGGCCTCTGCATCGCCCATCTCGGCCATCTGCACCACACCTTGACGCAGTCTCAGCTCGATGAGGTCGGTCGGGTTGACGTGGTGATGGTGCCGGTCGACGGCTCATACACGCTCGATCTCGACGGCATGGTCGACGTGTTGCATGCGCTCAAAGCGCCGCTGATGATCCCAATGCATTTTTTCAGCGCCTATACCCTCGACCGCTTTCTCAACCGCGTGCGTCAGGAGTGGGACGTGGAGCGCGCCGAAGAGCCATCGGTCGTGGTTTCGAAGACAAGCCTGCCGTCCAGACCGACGGTGCTGGTCCTGCCGGGGCGGTAGGCCTTTCCGGCGGTCCAAAGTTGCGCTCTCGCCCATTCAGGCAGAGTTGACGTAATATAGACGACATCCGAAGATCGCGAGCGGAGCACGGCATGCTGAGCGCCGAGCAGAACGAGATCATCACGCGCGTTGGTCCGGGCACGCCGGCAGGTTCCTTGCTTCGGCGCTATTGGCAGCCCGCGGCGCTGGTCGACGAATTGGTCGGCAACCGGCCGGTCAAGGCGGTCAGGCTGTTCGGCGAGGATCTCGTCATGTTTCGTGACGAGCGCGGTCGCTACGGGCTGATCGGTCGCCATTGCCCGCACCGCGGCACCGATCTCGCCTTCGGCAGGCTCGAGGATGGGGGGCTGCGTTGCGCCTTCCACGGGTGGCTGTTTGACGTTGCCGGCAGGTGTTTGGAGACGCCGGCTGAGCCCGAGGACAGCAATCTGCGCGCCAACGTGCGGCAGAAGTCCTATCCGGTCGTGGAAAAGAGCGGAATCCTGTTTGCGTATATGGGGCCGGGTGCGCCGCCGGCGTTCCCGCATTTCGATTGTTTCATTGCGCCGGCAAGCCACACCTTTGCTTTCAAGGGCATGATTGACTGTAACTGGCTGCAATCCCTGGAAGTCGGGATTGACCCGGTGCACACGTCGTTTCTGCATCGGTTCTTCCATGACGAAGATCCGAGCCGAGGTTACGGAAAACTGTTTCGCGACACATCGATCGACAGCGACATGCCGATGTCACGCATCATGCGCGAGTTCCCGCGACCGCGTATCGAGATCGAGCCGACGGATTTCGGCTTTCGCGTGGTGACGCTGCGCCAGATCAGCGAGAAAAAGACGCATGTGCGCGTCACCAACCTGACGTTCCCCAATGCGTTCGTTATTCCGATGAGCCGGGAGATGACGATCACGCAATGGCACGTACCGATCGACGACGAGAAGCACTATTGGTACGCGATTTTCACCTCGTTCGGCGCGCCCGTGGACAAGGACGAGATGCGGCGACAGCGTCTCGCGCTCTATGAGCTGCCCGACTACATCCCCAACAGGAACAAGCACAACAACTACGGTTTCGATCCGGACGAACAGGCGCATGAGACCTACACCGGCATGGGCGCCGACATCAACGTGCATGACCAGTGGGCCTGCGAGTCGATGGGGGCAATCCAGGATCGCACGCAGGAACATCTCGGGACCTCGGACAAGGCGATCGTCGCCTACCGGCGGCTGCTGCGCCAAGCGATCGAACAGGCCGGCCGGGGAACAACGCCGCTGATGGTTCTCGATGCGAGGCAGGCCGAGGCGATCACCGGACCGCCGGCGATCGACGGCATCGCTCCGGCCGACGACTGGCAGGGTTATTGGCGAAGAACGGATGCGGCCAAGCGGAAGGCGGCGAGCTGGGCGCATGGGCAATAGTGTTCAGCCTCACCCCGAGGCATGCGCAAAGCCCGAATGATGTCGGCCGATGCCCCCGCGCGCCTCCAGGTCTGACACCGATTTTGTCTCCCGCCACGGTCTTTGGAATGCCGCACAGGAACGGGCAGCGGTCGAGATTGAACGCGTGCTCGACAAGCGCGAACTGGATGTCGTGCGTTTTTCTTTCCCCGACCAGCACGGCGTGCTGCGCGGAAAGACGCTGGTTGCGGCCGAGGCGGCGCACGCCATGCGCAATGGCGTGACCATGACCACGACGCTGCTGGCAAAGGATACCTCGCACCGCAGCGTCTTCCCCGTATTCACGGCCGGCGGCGGCTTCGGCATGACCGAGATGGAGGGCGGGGCCGATTTCGTGATGATCGCCGATCCGTCGACCTTCCGCGTGCTGCCCTGGGCGGAGAGGACCGGCTGGCTGCTCTGCGACATCTATTTCTCCGACGGCAGACCGGTTCCGTTCTCAACCCGGGCGCGCTGCCGCGATGCGCTGGCATCGCTGGGCAAGGCGGGATTCGAGTTTCGCGCCGGGCTCGAGGTCGAATTCCATTTGTTCAAGCTGGAGAATGCCCGGCTCGCGCCGGCTGACGCCACCTGGCCGCCCCAGGCGCCCGAAGTGAGTCTGCTGACGCAGGGCTATCAGTATCTCACCGAGAGCCGCTATGACATGATCGCGCCGGCGCTCGAGGTGATCCGGCGCGGCGTCGAGGCGCTCGACCTGCCGCTCCGTTCAATCGAGATCGAGCTCGGCCCGAGTCAGGTTGAATTCACCTTCCGTCCGCAATCCGGTCTGGCGAGCGCCGACGCCATGGTCCTGTTCCGCGCCGCGACCAAACAGATTGCCCGACGGCATGGTTATCTCGCGAGCTTCATGTGCCGGCCGGCGCTGTCCAACCTGATGTCCTGCGGTTGGCATCTGCATCAGTCGCTGCTTGACATCCGGTCGAATCGCAACGCCTTCGTCGGTGATGGTCCGGAGGGGCTGTCGCGACTCGGCAAGTCATATCTTGCTGGTCTTTTGGCGCATGCCGGCGCGGCCGCCGCCTTCACCACGCCGACGGTCAACGGGTACAAGCGTTACCGGCCTTATTCGCTGGCGCCCGACCGCGCCATCTGGGGCCGCGACAACCGCGGCGTGATGGTGCGTTTGATCGGCAGGCCCGGCGAGGCGGGAACACATCTGGAAAATCGCGCGGGCGAGCCGGCGGCCAATCCTTATCTCTATGTCGCCGCGCAGATCTACGCCGGGCTCGACGGGATCGCACGCCGGCTGGACCCGGGGCCTTCGGCCGATACGCCCTATGAGACATCGGCCGCGCCGCTGCCGAAAAATCTCGGCGAGGCGATCGCGGCGCTGCGGGGCGACGCCTGTTTCCGCGACGGATTCGGCCAGGCTTTTGTCGATTACTACGCGCATATCAAGGAGGCCGAGCTCGCCCGTTTCCGCGCCGAGCAGGGCGAGCAGGCCGACGTCACGCCCTGGGAGCAACGCGAATATCTGGATCTGTTCTGAGCCTGCGGCCTGAAGATCTCCGGCAGCGGATGGCCGATCGGTGCAAGCGGCGGTTTCCCCCGCATTCGCCTGCGTCCTCGCTGTTGCGACTGGGACGCGATAGGCAACACCGATTCCTCCCGGTGCGACGCAATGGGGCTGCGCGCGCAATGCCCGCCGCGAGCATGCCCGCCGACCGGCCTCGATCCCTCGGCAAGGGGAGAATAAGGGCGGAACCGGGATCATCCGCCCATGATGGCGAGGATCAGCTGTCAAGCCGCGCCGCCGCGAGGCGGGCACGGTGAATGAGACCGGCGCCGATCGTGCCGGCCATGCCGACAAGCTCGCAGGTCAGCTTGACCTTGTCCGCGACGCCGGGGCCGAACGTCGCGGCATAGCTTACGACCGCCTGGTCGGTGGCGATTACCTCGCCCGCGATCCAGCCGAGCAAAGCCACACCGGCCCAAATGATGACCGGGAAATGGTTGAGCATCAGCATGATGAGATTGGCGCCGCCGACGATCGCCGGGATGCTCACCCCGAGCCCGAACAGCAGCAGCATCAGATTTCCCTCGGCGACGGCCGCCACGGCGATCACGTTGTCGAGGCTCATCACGACGTCGGCGATCGCGATCAGCTTGACCGCGCGCCACAGGCTGTCGGAGGAGGATCCCTTGTCGCACCCGTTGTCGGGCATGAGCAGCTTGACCGCAATCCACAACAGCGCAAGTCCTCCCACGATCTTGACATAGGGAAGGAGCATGAGCGTCGAGACGGCGCCGGCGAAGGCGAGCCGCAACAGCAATGCCACCGCGGTGCCAAGGACCATTCCGGCCATCCGCTGCCTCGGCGGAAGACTGCGACAGGCAAGCGCGATGACGATCGCGTTGTCGCCTGACAGCAGCACGTTGATCCAGATGATCTGGACGACCGATATCCAGAACTGGGGCTGGCTGTCGAAGCCGAGGGAGTGCAGCACGTCGATCATTCCGGACCCTGCGCGTGCACGTCAGGCGGCATGTCCGGGCTCCGACGCGGCGGAGCGGTTGCGCTCGACAAGTCCGTGCCTGGCACGCCAGACCGGGTCGCGCGTCTCTCTCCAGGCCGTGGTGAACAAATAGCAAAGGCCGAGCACGCCCACCGCGAGCAGCGCCCATTGCAGCCAGGGCGAGCGCGCAACATCGATGCGCAGAAAGTCGAGCAGCGTGAGATAGGGCAACGCCCACAGCGCAACGAGTGCCGCCCAATTGGCAAGCACAGCGCCGAAAAGACCCCCGGCGCGCAAAGGCGCGGCATGGGCCGCGGGGACTGATCGGCGCGGCCGTCGGCGCCCGATCGGCAGAGGCGGCAGAGACTTGCTGCGAAGGCTCACCACATCGACACTCGCTGCAGGCCGATGTCCGGGGTGCTGACCGCCCAGACAGCGGACGATGGCGTCGCTGCGAGCCTAGAGGCGCCGAGGAGGGCCACAACCCGGGTTGGATGCCTGGGGCAATGACCTTGGGTATTGTCCCTTGGGTATTAAGATTTGGGTGCCGGCAAGGAGGATGCATTAAGCTTGACGAAACGCACGCACTCGGATCGACGCTCGGCCATGCCCCTCCCACGCGTTCTGGAGGCTCATTGGCTCCTCGTAGGCGCGCTCTATCTCGCGGCCTACGCCTTGCTCGACTGGATCAGCTTCATCGAGCCCTACGCACAACTCGGCATTACGCCTTGGAATCCCGGAACGGGCTTGAGCTTCGTTGTGATTCTCTTGTTCGGCCTGCGGATGGTCCCGTTCCTGCTGGTCGGACCGCTGTTCGCCGAAGCGCTCAATCAGCAGCTCGCGATGCCCTGGCAGGCCGAAATTCTGGCCTCGCTATGGGTTGGCGGCGTCTATTCGATCGCGCTGGCGATCCTGGTACGACCGCAGATCGGCTTCGACGCCGCGCTAGGCTCGGTGCGGGACCTCGTTCTGCTTGCCGTGGCGGCAATCGTCTCGGCGGCGGTGGTCGCTTGCGGATATGTGGGCTTGACCGTCGTCACCGGAACGCTTGCCGCCAACGAGTTTGCCTCGGTGGCCATACGCTACTGGATCGGCGACGTGATCGGCGTCATGGTCGTGGCACCGTTTGCCTTGTTCGTGTTGACGCGCCGGCGCATCCTGCCGGCGACGATCGAAACCCTGCTGCAATTCGCCGCCATCGGGATTGCGCTGGCTCTGGTTTTCGGCCTGGCGCAGGAGCAGCAGTTTCAGCTCTTCTATGTGCTTTTCCTGCCGATCATCTGGCTCGCGGTACGCGCCGGAACCGAAGGCGTCAGCGTCGGCATTCTGGTCATTCAGCTCGGTCTGATCCTCGGGGCCCGGCTGGCGCCTTCCGGGACGGTCGATCTCACGGCGCTGCAGGCGTTGATGCTGGTCCTGGCAGTGACCGGCCTGGTCGCCGGCGAGCTGGTGACCGAGCGCAAACGCAGCGAGTCGCAGCTGCGACGACAGCAGGAGGCGCTGTCACGCCTGGCCAGGCTCGGCAGCATGGGCGAACTCGCGGCCGCCGTGGCGCACGAGCTCAACCAGCCTTTGACGGCGGCCGGCACCTATGCGCGACTCGTCAACGAGGCGATAAGCTCGGGCAAGGCCGACGTTGCAACGCTCATAGAGACGTCGGCAAAGGCGGCCGCGCAGGTCGAGCGCGCCGCCGAAGTCGTACGTCGGCTGCGGGCGCTGGTGCGGCTTGACCGCAACAACCGCGCGCCGTGCAGCTTGCAGCGGATCATCAACGAAACTCTCGAACTGTGCCGTCCCGATCTTGACCGCGCACATGTGACCGCGCGCACCAACATCCCCCCTTCGCTTCCGCTACTCATGGTCGATCTGCTGCAGATCGAGCAGGTCCTTATCAATCTCGTCCGCAACGCGGTGGAAGCGATCGCGAGCAGCGGGCAGCATGGTTCCGTGTCCATCGAGGCATCGACCCGCGATGACCAGTTCGTCGACGTGCGCGTTGCGGATTCGGGCCCGGGTTTCCCCTCTCGTTTTCACGACAGCGCGTTTTTGCCATTGGCGTCGAACAAGGCCGAAGGCCTCGGAATCGGCCTGTCGCTATGCCGCACGATAGTCGAAGCGCACGGCGGCAAGATTTGGATCGACGCGCATGCGCGCGGCGGCGTCGTGTGCTTTACTCTGCCGATCGCAAAGGCGACATAAGTCATGAGTCCTCATCTGAGTATCGCGATCATCGATGACGACGCGGCAGTGCTCGATTCGCTGCGGCTCTATTTCGAGGGGCATGGATTTACGACCGCATGTTTTGCGACCGCGCAGGATTTCCTGTGCGCGCTCGGTCGGCGCGATCGTTTCGATTGCATCGTATCGGACGTGCGCATGCCCGGCTTGTCAGGCATCGACCTCGTCCGGCGGCTCAGAGCGGCGGGTCACGCGACCCCGATAATCCTGATCACGGGGCATGGCGACATCGACATGGCGGTTGCCGCCATCAAGTTGGGAGCGTTCGACTTCATCGAGAAGCCGTTCGACGAAGCACGCCTGCTCGCGAGCATCCGCGACGCGGTTGAAAAGGATCATGATGCCGAAGGCGAACGAGCGGAACTCGAGAAGTTGCGGGCGCGCTTTGAAACGCTGTCGCTGCGACAGCGGCAGGTGATGGAGCTGGCGGTACAAGGCTTCTCCAATAAGGAAATCGGCTCCCGCCTCAAAATCAGCCCCAAGACCGTGGAAAATCATCGCGCCTGGGTCATGGAGCGCATCGGCGCGCGCAATATTGCCGAGCTCGTGCGCATCGCCATGAAAGTGCAAGGGAAGTAACAGCATGCCCTATGCCGTGACGCCGGACAATGTCCGACTCTATTACGAGGAAGTCGGACGCGGCACGCCGATCCTCTTTCTGCACGAATTCGCGTCGGATCATCGGGGTTGGGAGCCGCAACTGCGTGAATTCGGCAAGCGTCACCGCTGCATCGTCTATGCCGCTCGCGGTTACGCGCCGTCCGACGTGCCGGAGGATCCTGATGCCTATACGTACCAACACGTGATGCGCGACGCCGTCGCATTGCTCGACCACCTGCAGATCGCCGCTGCCCATCTCGTCGGTTTGTCGATGGGCGGATATACCGCATTGCAGGTCGCGCTTAATCATCCCCAGCGCGTGCAGTCGTTGACGCTCGCCGGAACAGGGTCGGGCAGCGAACGCTGGTACACCGACGATTTCCGTAAACATTCGCGCGCCCTGGCGGACCAGTTCGAGCGCGAAGGATCACCGGCAGTGGCCGCGACCTACGGTCATGGTCCAAGCCGGATTCCCTTCGTGCTCAAGGATCCGCGCGGTTTTGACGAATTCATTGCCCGCCTCGCCGAACACGATGCGCGCGGCTCGGCGAACACCTCGCGCGGCTTCCAGGGCGGACGGCCCTCGCTTTACGATTTGGAGGCGGCCATCCGGGCGCTCGCGCAGCCGGCGCTCATCGTGGTGGGCGACGAAGATGACCGCTGTATTGAACCGAGCCTGTTTCTGAAGGCCGCCATCCCCGCCGCGGGCCTGGCGATGTTTCCCAAGACCGGTCACGCCGTGAATCTGGAAGAACCCGATCGTTTCAATGCCGCATTGAGCGACTTCATCGCCCGAGTGGAGGCGGGGCGGTGGGCTCCGCGAGACCCGCGTACGCGCGGCGTGCGGCCGTTCCGCCCGGCGGCGGCGTGATGGAACCGTGATTCGCCGTGTTCGTTATAAGGGCAACGGATCGCCGAGACCGCGCGGGAGATGACGATGTTGAAATGGGCCTGCATCTTCCTCGTCATTGCAGTGATTGCAGGCTTCTTCGGGTTCACCGGCGTGGAAGCGGCTTCGGCGAGTATCGCACGAATATTGTTCGGCATTTTTCTCGTCCTCTTTCTTGCCGCATTGGTGACCGGGCTCTGGCTCGGCCACAGGCTTATCTCCTGAACGCGAGCCGTCGTTCGTGCGTACGGCAGGGTGGCGGCGAAAGGTCACGTCGTGCTGCCTCGATGACGCCGGCGCGGCTTTCGCAGGCCGAGCGGCGCGCTTACGGGATTTCATCCCCGGAATCGGTTGCGTCACCCCAATCGAGGCGCCTTGCAGCCATGTAGGCGTGTTTTTCTGCCCGGGCGACGAACCGCTCCTCGGGACTGTCGGGGACGCAGAGCGTGAGAGTGATCCCGCTTTTGCGGCGCTTCGGCGTGGCAAGGATGCGTCGCCCGCGTGGCAGGCGCTCAAAGCCCTTGCCGGCAACGAGATAGGAAAACTTTTCGTCCTCGAAGGGAGCGTACGCGTCCTTCGTCGTCCGGTGGTCACGCGAGCGGGGCAGGCGCGCGCTGAAGTGGCACCATCGGCTGCCGGACGCCAACGGACAGCGCAAATCATGGGAGCACGGCGCGACGAGCTGCGCGCCGCAGCCAAGCAGGGCATCGCGGCAGGCCAGGATGCGCCGATACCCGGCGCTGGTGCCCGGTTCGACGATGATGAGGAGCCTGCGAGCAAGGCCCCAGACCCGCGGCAGAATGTC
Source organism: Pseudolabrys sp. (assembly GCA_019689975.1). Lineage (GTDB taxonomy): Bacteria > Pseudomonadota > Alphaproteobacteria > Rhizobiales > Xanthobacteraceae > Pseudolabrys. Next base: position 27,543 of record JADGGK010000001.1, on the reverse strand, counting down.
GTTCAAGGCGCGAGGCGCGATCTCGGTGAGTGCGTAGCTTGCCATCACCACGTCGGCTTCGGCTGCGTGATTGACCGCCTCGGCAGCGTTGCGTGCGTGTACGGATAGTTCGATGCGCGGTGCGCCTGCAGAGTCGGCGATGTCTCGCGCCAGATCCAACAAAGGCGGATTGATGTCGATCAGCACGATCCGCTTGAGCGATGGCCAAGCCGTCGCCCCGGCCCAACTTGCGGTGCCTGGACCGGCGCCGAGGTCGAGTATCGATTGCGGTGCAAATCCCGGGATGATTTCGATCGTGTGCTTCAGCGCGACCCGGACCGCGGCAAAGGTTGCCGGCATGCGGACGACCGCGTAAGCGAGCGCGTCAAGATCGGTCCGGATGACGTCGCTCTTGCCGTGGCGGCGATAGGCGCTCGAGATTGCGCGCGCACGATCCCGCAAAAGGACGCGCGGGACATGTTCAAGCCTGCTTTGGAGCGCGGCGCTGATCCACGGTGGCAGGCCGGTCATCGGGAATGGACGTTCACTCGGCGGTGGCCGCGGCCGAACGTCGCCCTGCGCGGGAAAGATGATTACACGTCGACACTGGCGGCGAGCGCGTTTTCCTGGATGAATTGCCGCCGCGGCTCCACCAGATCGCCCATGAGCTGGTCGAACAGCGCGTTGGCCTCGTCGACTTCCTTGACGCGGACCTGAAGCAGCGAGCGTGCGTTGGTGTCGAGCGTGGTTTCCCAAAGCTGCTCGGGGTTCATTTCGCCGAGACCCTTGTAGCGCTGCAGCGTCACTCCCTTGCGGCCCGCCGCCATTACCGCGTCGAACAGGCTGATCGGCCCGTAGATTGCGACGGTTTCGTCCTTGCGGCGCAAGGTTGCTGGCGGGGTCGGGCGGGGAAACACCGCCTGCAGCGTCGGCGCGAATTCGTCGAGCTTGCGTGCGTCAGCGGAACCGAGCAGGGCCTGGTCGATCACCGCCACCTCCTTCACGCCGCGCACCGTGCGCGAGAAGGTAAAGCCCTTTTCCGTGCTGAATTCGCCGGCCCAGCCGCGTTCGGTTTCCTCCGCCAACGCATCGAGCCGGGCGACGATATAAGGAACGGCGGCGGCCGCCTTGCGCGGATCGCCGCAGATGTCGGCGTTGAGTACGCCGAGGATCGCCGCCTGCTCGATGACCTGGCGGTTGTAGCGGCTGTGCAGGCCGTGCAGGATATGGCGGATCACGCGCGCGTCTTCGACCAGGCGGCGCAGATCCGCGCCGGCACGTTCTTCCCCGGTGGTGAGACGCAGCACCGCGTCTTCCAGGCCGGCGGATATCAGATAGTCTTCCAGCGCCCGTTCGTCCTTGAGGTATTGCTCCGATTTGCCGCGTGCGACCTTGTAGAGAGGAGGCTGCGCGATGAAGAGATGACCGCGTTCGATGAGCTCCGGCATCTGCCGGTAGAAAAAAGTGAGCAGCAGGGTGCGGATATGCGCGCCGTCAACATCGGCATCGGTCATGATGATGATCTTGTGGTAGCGTAGCTTGTCAATGTTGAACTCGTCGCGTCCGATCCCCGTGCCGAGCGCCGTGATCAGCGTGCCGATTTCCTGGCTCGACAACATCTTGTCGAAACGCGCGCGTTCGACATTGAGGATTTTGCCGCGCAAAGGCAGCACCGCTTGGAATTCGCGGTTGCGTCCCTGCTTGGCCGAACCGCCGGCCGAATCGCCTTCAACAATGAACAATTCCGCCTTGGCGGGATCGCGCTCCTGGCAATCGGCAAGCTTGCCGGGCAACGAGGAGACGTCGAGCGCACCCTTGCGGCGGGTGAGTTCGCGTGCCTTGCGCGCCGCTTCGCGCGCGGCGGCAGCTTCGACCACCTTGCCGACGATCGTCCGCGCCTCGGCGGGATGGATCTCGAACCAATCCTGCAGCGCCTGGTTGATCACGTTTTCCACCACCGGCCGCACTTCCGAAGAGACCAACTTGTCCTTGGTCTGGGAGGAGAACTTCGGATCTGGCACCTTGCAGGACAGCACGGCGGTGAGACCCTCGCGGCAATCATCGCCGGTGAGCGATACCTTCTCCTTCCGGGAGGTGCCGAGCGTCTCGGCATATTGAGTGATCTGGCGTGTAAGCGCGCCGCGAAAACCCGCCAGGTGCGTGCCGCCGTCGCGCTGCGGGATATTGTTGGTAAAGCACAGCACGGTCTCGTGATAGGCGTCGTTCCACCACAGCGCGCACTCGACCGTGATACCCTCGCGCTCGGCCTTGATCACGATGGGGGCTGGAATCAGCGGCGTCTTGTTGCGATCGAGGAAGCGCACGAAGGCCTCGACGCCACCCTCATATTTCATCTCCTCCCGCTTCTCCACCGCGTGGCGCTGATCGGAAAGGACGATGGTGATTCCGGAATTGAGGAAGGCGAGTTCGCGCAGCCGATGCTCGAGCGTCGCAAAATCGAACTCGGTCATGCTGAACGTCTTGTTCGACGGCAGGAAGGTAATTTCCGTGCCGCGCCGTCCCTTGGCATCGCCGACGACCTTGAGCGGAGCGAGTGCCACTCCGTCGCGGAACTCCATGAAATGTTCCTTGCCGTCGCGCCAGATCGTCAGCTTGAGCCAGCTCGAGAGCGCGTTGACGACGGAAACGCCAACCCCGTGCAACCCGCCCGAGACCTTGTAGGCATTCTGGTCGAATTTCCCGCCGGCATGGAGCTGGGTCATGATGACCTCGGCGGCGGAGATGCCCTCATCCTTGTGGATGTCGGTGGGAATGCCGCGGCCGTTGTCCCGCACGGTGCAAGAGCCGTCCGGGTTGAGCCTCACCATGACCTCGGTCGCGAATCCGGCAAGCGCCTCGTCGATGGAGTTGTCGACCACCTCATAGACCATGTGGTGGAGGCCGGAGCCGTCGTCGGTATCCCCGATATACATGCCCGGCCGTTTGCGCACCGCATCGAGACCCTTGAGGACCTTGATCGATTCGGCGCCATATTCGGCGACGGGGGGCAGGTTGCGGGCGGCTTCAGCCATCGGCGGACATCCTGGAGATGGAATTTCGCGTTTGAGTCGTTGGTCGGGGTCTGGTGTGGCACGAAAAACCGGCCCCGTACAGAGCCCGGTGGACGCTCATAATATGTTGATTCGCAAGTCGTTTTTAAAGTGCACCGGCGGCGGGACGAGGGCGTGTCGGCGCCGCGCGGAATGCGCGGGCGGGCGTCTGCTGCGGCATTGATTCGCGGTTATTGAAACGCCCCTTCCGCCGTGCAATGCCGGTTCGGCCCGCCGTGAGACAACAGCGTTCGATGCGTCTTTCCATCCCCTATTTCGAAATGCCGCACCGCCTGCGCGCCATCGTGCGGGCACGGGAATCAAGCATCATCGTGCTCGCCGCGGTCGTGGGCGTCCTCGCCGGCCTCGTGGTCGTCGTCATGGGCGAACTCGTCGGCATCATGCACGTCATCTTCTTCGGGCTGGATCCGGGCGAGCGGTTGTCGGGACGGGTCTCGCTCGACCCGCTGCACGCGCTGCTCGTGCCGTCACTCGGCGGACTCGCCTTCGGCCTCGTCAGCACCTATGTCGCCCGCCGGCGCGGCAGCGAGGTCGACCCGATCGAGGCCAACGCGCTGCATGGCGGTCGCATGTCGATGCGCGGCAGCCTGATCGTGGCGGCGCAGACGGTATGGTCGAGCGGGATCGGCGCCTCTGTCGGTCTCGAAGCCGGCTACACTCAGCTCGCGAGCGGGCTCGCCTCGGCTGTCGGTCGCGCTTTTCGTCTGCGCCGCGCGGATATGCGGATTCTCGTCGGCTGCGGTGCGGCCGCGGCGATTGCGGGCGCGTTCGGCGCCCCGCTCGGCGGGGCCTTCTACGGCTTTGAGCTCATCATCGGCAGTTATTCCATTGCGTCGCTGGCGCCCGTAGGCATCGCCTCACTGCTGGGCTATCTGACCGCCCAGGCCTTTACGCCGACGCAACTCGGCATCGAGGCCGGCTCCGTGTCAGGTCTGGCTGTCCACGACGTCGTCATTGCCGGCGGGGTCGGGCTGCTCGCCTCGCTGTTCGGAATTGCCCTGATGCGCGGGGTCGCCGCCTGCGAGCATGCGTTCACGCGGTTGCGCATCCGGCAGGCGGTGAGGCCGCTCGTCGGCGGCGCGATCGTCGGGCTGCTGGCGATGGTTTCGCCGCAGGTGATGTCCTCGGGACACGGTGCCTTGCACCTCACCGGACTGTTCAAATTGCCGGTCGGCGTGATCGCGACCATTTTCGTGCTCAAGGCATTGGCCTCGATTGTTTCGCTCGGATCCGGTTTTCGCGGCGGACTGTTTTTCGCTTCGCTTTTGCTCGGTGCGCTGGGCGGACAGCTCTTCGCCGTTGGCCTTGCGGCCGTCTGGCCCACCGCTCACGTCGACATGGATGCCTATGCCATCATTGGCATGGGCGCGCTGTCGGTCTCGGTGATCGGCGGACCGCTCACCATGACGCTGCTGGCGCTGGAAACCACCGGCGATCTGTGGCTCGGCACCGCCGTCCTCATCGCGGCCATCATTTCCATGCAGATGACGCGCGAATTCTTCGGTTACTCCTTTGCCACATGGCGTTTCCATCTGCGCGGGGAGACTATTCGCAGTGCCGCCGACATTGGATGGATACGCGACCTCACCGTCGGACAGATGATGCGCTCGGACGTCCGGACCACGCCCGCCGATACGTCGATCGCGTCGTTTCGCGAGGCTTTCCCGCTGGGCTCGACCAATCAGGTGATCGCCGTCGACGCGGACGGCCGCTATGCGGGGATCGTTCCGGTCGCCGAGGCGCATGCCGTAGAGATCGGCGCCGCCGAATCCGTCCGCAAAATCCTGCATCACACCGACCACATGCTGCTGCCGCAGATGACCGTACAGGAGGCGGTGGCGGCGTTCGATCGCTACGAGGCGGAGGCGCTGGCGGTGGTCGATACCTTGGAACGCCGACAGGTCATCGGTCTGCTCAGCGAAGCGCACGCGTTGCGGCGTTATTCGGATGCCTCGGAGCGCCGACGGCGCGAATTGCTGGGCGAATTGTGAGACGCTACGACCGCTGGTCGGACGGTTGCCTAAGCTGATAGTTGCTCAGCCCGATCCGATCGAGGTGCCGAAACGTCGCATCATAGCCGGGGATCGGACGGCTGAATGCGATGAGCGCCCCCAGAAGAATCTCGATCCGTTCGCAGGTCCGGTCGATCTCGGCAGAGGAATCCCGCAACCATTCGTGCCGCCTGTCATTCGCGTTCATCGCGATCACGACCTCGCCGTCATTCGTCGCACGCTCGCCATGCGCATCATGCGTTTGACAACCACAATTAGGGAAAGAGCGGAACCGCGCATTGGTTCCTTCCTTCCTTCCTTCCTTCCTTCCTTCTGTTCCGTTGCTTGCCATGACCGGTCTCCGACCGGGCTGCAGGAAAATCCGCGACCGGCGCTTTCGTCGGGAAAACGGGTGCGCGCAGGGCAAGCGTTCATACGTCGAGGATTGATGGGCAAGCGCGCGAAACGATCCGCGTGCACCGCGCTTCAATGGCGGCGCCTGATGGTGCCGTTGTCGATCTCGAACATCTGGGCCTCGGCGGCAATGTCGGCGAAGGCCGCCGAGTCGGCGCCCGTCAGCCATACCTGCGCCCCCAGCCGAGCCAAGGCGGCGAACAATGCGGCGCGGCGCGTGGCGTCAAGATGGGCGGCAACCTCGTCGAGCAACAGCACCGGGGCACAACCTGTCATGGCCTTGATGAGACCGGCATGCGCGAGCACGAGGCGGATGAGCAGCGCCTTCTGCTCGCCGGTGGAAGCGTCGGCGGCGGCGATCCCCTTATCGGCGTGGACGACCTTCAGGTCCGAGACATGGGGGCCTTCGAGCGTGCGCCCCGCGACCGCGTCGCGGGCGCGGTTTTCACGCAGCAGTGCGCGGTAGCGATCTTCGATGTCACGCGCGCTGTGGGACGGGAGCAGGCGCTCCATCCAGCCTTCCAATGCGATTTCCGCGCGCGGGAATCCGCCATTGCCCGCGCCGGCCAAAACAGCCGAGAGCCGCGCGACCGTTTCCGCGCGCGCGGCGGCAACGGCAACCGCGATTTCCGCTGTTTCGTGCTCGATCGCGTCGAGCCAATGCGCGTCACCGCGGGGATCCTCGAGAAGGCGATTGCGGGAACGCAAGGCGCGCTCGAGCGCGGCCACGCGGCCAGAATGTTGCGCGTCGACGGCAAGAACAAGCCGGTCGAGGAACCGCCGCCGCTCGGACGCCGGGCCGTTGAAAAGCCGATCCATGGCGGGCGTCAACCAGACCACGCGCAGGTGCGCCGCGAACGCCGCCGCCGAAGGCACGCTTTCGCGATCTATACGGTATTTGCGGGCCGGCCCGCTCTCGCCGTCCGCCGGGGGATCGGCGCCCGTGCCAAGCGTGGCGAGGCCCAGCATCCCCTCGATCTCCGCATTGACCGCCCAGCCGCCGTCTCCTTCCGAAAAGGCCAGTTCCTCCAACGTGGCGCGACGCAGGCCGCGCCCGGGGGCGAGCAGCGACACGGCCTCGAGCAGATTGGTCTTGCCGGCCCCGTTCTCGCCGGTGAGAACGACCGGACCGCCGCGCTCCAACGAAATCTGCGCGGCATGGTAGCTGCGGAAATTGGTGAGCAAGAGACGGCGGATAAGGGCGGCAGTCATCCAGCGGCAAGCTATACAACTAAATACTGTTGGCCATGATGGGCGGACGATTCCCGACCCTGCAATTGCGGCCTACCGGACCGGCGAACCGCGGTGCGTAGCGGGCCGGCCGGGCCGGTCGCGGTCTCCCACTTCTTTGCTCCGACCGCGGATTTCAAGACGTGACCGTCGCAAAAGCGGGCAAAAAACGTCGCTTCGGTGCCCCCGCGGCTCGGGATGAGAGGCAGTCGAGGCGCGCCACGGCGTTTGCGACCCGGAGCCCGTGATCGTTTGCGGCCGATGGCGGCCTCGGTCACACCCGCATGGGCATCAAAACATAAAGGATGCTCGTCGAATCCTTGTCGTGGATCAAGGTCGGCGAGCCGGGATCGGCCAGTTTAAGGACAGCCACCTCGCCTTCGATCTGCGCCGCAATGTCGAGCAGATAGCGTGAATTGAAGCCGATATCGAGCGGCTCGGAATCGTAGTCGACCTCGATTTCTTCCGTCGCGCTGCCGGAATCGGGGTTGGTGACGGAAAGCGTCAGCCGACCGCCGGCGATCGAAAGTTTGACCGCGCGCCCGCGTTCGCTTGCAACCGTGGAGACACGGTCGACCGCCGCTTCGAAGTCCTTCTTGTCGACGCTGAGCGTCTTGTCGTTGTTGACCGGAATGACCCGAGCGTAATCGGGGAAGGTTCCGTCGATGAGCTTGGACGTAAGCACGACGTTCCCGATCAGGAATCGGATCTTGCTGGATGACAGGTCGATCGCGACCTCGCCGTCGCCGGATTCGATCAGCCGCTGCACTTCTCCCACGGTCTTGCGCGGCACGATCACGCCGGGCATGCCGGCAGCGCCCGCGGGCAAGGGCAGGTCGCATTTGGCCAATCGATGCCCGTCGGTGGCCACCGCGTGCAATGTCGAAGCCTTGTCGCTTTCGGTGGCGTGGAGATAGATGCCGTTCAAATAGTAACGCGTCTCCTCGGTCGAGATCGCGAATTGCGTCTTGTCGATCAACCGCTTGAGATCGGCGGCCGGCAGCTTGAAGGAGCAGGTCGTGTCGCCCGCGGACAGATCGGGGAAATCGGTTTCTGGCAGCGTTTGCAACGTGAAGCGGGAACGTCCGGCGCGGAGCGTCAGCACGGCCCGGTCGCCGGAGCCTTCGATAACGACCTGCGCCCCTTCGGGGAGCTTGCGCACGATGTCATACATCATGTGAGCTGGTACGGTCGTGCCGCCGCTCGCCGCCACATCCGCAGCAATGGTATCGGTGACTTCCAGATCAAGATCGGTTGCCTTGAGACTGAGCTTCTGCCCCTCCGCCCGGAGGAGAACATTGGCGAGGATGGGAATGGTGTTGCGCCGTTCCACCACCCGGTGCACGTGGCCCAGCGATTTCAGCAACTCGCTTCGCTCGACGGTTAGCTTCATCGGGAAACCCGCTTCGGCGCTCGCACGCAAGTCATGACGCCCGCGCGGCGCCCCAGAACGGCCCGCTGCATGCGAGGCCGGGGGCAAAAGTGACGCGCTGGAGGGAAAATCGCAAGGGTTTCAGGGTTTAGGGTCCACAGCGGAACGGCAAGGCCCGCAATCCGCCGCGACGGTCGACGGCAGGGGCGGCCCGGCGCGCGGCAGGGAGGGGTTCTCGGGCGCCGGCGGCCGCGCCGCCCGCGCGGCGCGACCCGCGTTCGATTAAGGACCTTGGCCGAACCTATTCCTGCAACTGCCGCTTCAGGATTTCGATCTCCTCGGCAAGCGTGGCATCGTTGCCGACGAGGCCTTCGATCTTGCGCACCGCATGCAGGACCGTGGTGTGGTCGCGGCCGCCGAAGCGTCGGCCGATCTCGGGCAGCGAACGCAGCGTCAACAGCTTGGCAAGATACATGGCCACTTGCCGGGGACGGACGACATTGGCGGTCCGGCGCGAGGACAAGAGGTCGGAGCGGCTGACATTGTAGTGGCGGGCCACCACCCGCTGAATGTCCTCTATCTTGACCCGCTTCGGCTCCTGCGGGCGAATGAGGTCCCGCACCTCCCTTTCCGCCATCTCCAGGGTCACCGGCTGGCCCGTGAGCTTGCTATGGTGAAGCAGCCGGTTGAGCGCCCCTTCGAGATCTCGCCCATTGTGAGTGACGGCCTTGGCGATATAGCTCAGCACCGGGGCGGGCACGTCGAAGCTCGGGTGATGCGCGCGGGCGGCAAGCACGCGCGCCTTGAGAATCTCCAGGCGCAAGTCTTCCCCAAGCGGGCCCATTTCCACCACGAGCCCGCCCGCCAGGCGCGAACGCACGCGTTCGTCGAGGCTTTCGAGATCGGACGGGGGACGGTCCGAGGCCACGACGACCTGCCGCCCGGCGTCGATCAAGGCGTTGAGGGTATGGCAGAACTCGGCCTGGGTGGACCTTCCTTGCAAGAACTGAAGGTCGTCGATCACCAGGACGCCGATCCCGCGCAGCGCGTCCTTGAACGCAAGTGCGGTTTGCGTGCGCAGGGCGGAAACGAAGCCGTACATGAACTTCTCGGCCGTAAGATAAAGCACCTTGCGCTCGCCCAGGCCGTTGGCCGCCCAGGTGATGGCCTGCAATAAGTGCGTTTTGCCGAGCCCTACGCCGGCGTGGACATAAAGCGGGTTGAACAGGACCGGATCGCCGCGCCTAGCCGTCGCAACCTGCTGCGCCGCCGCGTGGGCGAGCGTATTCGAGCGACCGACCACGAAGGTCTGGAAGGTCAATCGCGGATCAAGCGGCGATCCCCCCAAGGCGTCGTGCATATTGATGTCGCCGGTATTGATCGGGCGGAAAGACGTGCCGTTGTCCATGCCCGGACGCTGGCCGTCGCGCAGGTTCGTTTCCGGGTCGCCTTTCGGCTTGACGCCGCACGAGCGCGCCGCCGAGCGCACCAGCAGCTCCACGCAACGCACGTTGGTATCGATCGCCTGCCAGCAGGCCAGGACGCGCTCGACATAGCGTGATTGAATCCAGCTTTTGAGAAAGCGCGTCGGCACGGACAGGCGCACCGTGCCGTCCTCGATCGCTTCCAGATCCATGCGCGCAAACCAGCTCGAATAGATGTCTTCGCCCACCTCGCCGCGCAAACGCTGCTGAACCTTCGACCAGTTCTCCTGTATCGCGTTGGACATTTTTTGAATCTCGATCGGACGTCGTGTTGAAAATGGGACTCGGAGTTTGGTTCGGCTGGGCAGCGGAGCCGCCAACGCGCCGGACGGGACGCAACGACACTGTGGGACGGATGATGAGCTTGAACCGGGCCGTCAGCCCTTCCAGCCACTGCCGCCCCCGACGAAGGAGGCCTCGCGTCTAGCCAGTGGCGGGCGAGTTGCGGTGCTTGCGCACTGCCAAGACCGTCGACACGGCGGGCGACAGTAGAATGTTGCGCGCATCGACGCGATTTGCCGTTGGCCCCATCTGCCGCTTGTTCCGCGCGGCATATGCCGCACCTGTGGCCTCATTCGCGCAGCCTGCCCGCCTCGCATCTCTTCTCGCCACGACGCTCCCCCCATTGGTCCGCGGGTTATGATCCCTCGGTCCGATCCAAGCCCGATCGGCAAAGCCGGTGGTCATGCTCTCTGGCTGCCTCATCTTCAATCTCCAAAGCCGCTGACATCGGTGGTTGCCGCTTTTCACCAGGCAAAACTCCTCCGTTCTCGCCGAACGACGAGCGCAAAACCCGATTCTTCTACTCGAAGTCGCTCGGTGAATTCCGAGCGCAGGAAAGACAAACACACGTGGTCGCCGGCGGCAAATAATTTTCCGAGGCCGTTGCCGTCGCGACGACGCCTGATCGACGCGATGCGCGATTGCCGCGACGAAGGGATTTTTTAAGCGCTTGATGGGGCGCAAAGATTTTGTGCGGCGGAGGTCGTCGCCAAGACGCGAGGACGGCGTGACGCGCAGGTTGGCAACGATTCGAAAAACCGCTGTGCCGCAAGCGTTTTTTAAACCCCGCCCGCTACTATGATCATAAGTCTTTCAAACACCACCGCATTTTTTGTGCGAAATTTTGCCTAGCCCTCGCTGCAGAAATCATTGTCGCATCGACGTCGATGCGATGGTCGCAGGCGATCAGCGCCGCCATTTCGGCGCGCGCACAAACTTGCGACAGTACGATGACGGAAATCTAACCATGAGCCGCGTCGCTGACACGAGCAGCGGCGGGCGGCGGTCGGTCGAACGGTGTTCGCTCAGCGCCGAGTCGGCACGGCGCGGGGCACCGGCGGCTACTTTCCGAGTTTGGCGATACGATGCGCGAGGCGGGAGACTTTGCGGCTGGCGGCGTTGCGATGAATGGTCCCCCGCTGCGCCGCGCGCATGATGACCGGTTCGGCTTCCCTGAAGGCCGCCAGCGCCGCGTCTCGGTCGCCGCGCGCGATCGCCTCTTCCACCTTGCGCACCGACGTGCGCATGGCCGAGCGACGCGCCTTGTTGATCCGGGTACGGCGCGCGATCTTGCGCGTGGCTTTGCGGGCGGAGGCAGTATTGGCCATCAGTCGCTCTTCTTGCCGGCCGGCGGCAGCGGAAATACCGCCGAGATCCCGCCGGATTTTCAGGAAAACGCGGACAGCGACTAGGTGCCGCCGCGGGCGAGGCTTATAGGCGGAAGGCCGCGCCCCGTCAACGCCGCCGCTCGGCCGCGTTCGCGTTCACGCGACCCGACGGGCGCGTATCGCGTCATGGCCGGCGACGACGGCCGCGCGGTCGGCAGCGGGCAGCGGCGCAAGCGGCGGCTTGACGCGGGCGAGGGCGGGATCGCCGTGGATGTGTGCGAGCAGCGCCTTCACGCCGGATACGAGCGGCTTGCCGTCGAAAAGTTTGCGGATCGCCACCGCCGCTTCCAAGGCCGCCCCGTCTCCGTTCTCCCAGGCGCGGGCGCACAGGTCGGCATTGCAATTGGCGGTCGCGGAAATGCAGCCGGCAAAATCGCCCCGCCGCGCCTCGAGCAACGCGGCTTCAGTGGAGGGGAACACGGCGAAATTTCTCGAAATCGCCGCCGCGGCGCGGGCAAAGCTCATGTCGCCCGAGGAATCCTTCAAGCCCGCGATGCGGGACGGGAACATGTCGAGCAGGCGGCGAATGAGGCCGACATGCCATGCAAGGCCGGACATCGCCGGAAAATGATAAAGGTATAGCGGGATCGGTCTGGTCTCGGTCGCCTTGACGATGGCGGCCACATAGGCGACCAGCCCCTCGTCGGGCACGCCTTTGTAATAGAACGGCGGCAACAGCAGCGCCCCGGCAAAACCGAGTTCCGCCGCGTGGCGCGTCAGGGCGATCGCATCGGCGATCGCGGCGGCGCCGGTCCCCACCATCAACCGCTGCATCGGCAAGCCGCTTTGCTTGTAGGCGGTCATGATCGCCATCCGTTCCTCCCGCGAAAACGAGGTCGCCTCGCCGGTGGTGCCCAGCACATTGAGGCCGTTGCAGCCGTGCTCGAGCAGATGGCGCGCTAGCCGCAGGCAGCGATCGATATCCGGCCCGCCATCCTCGGCGACGGGCGTAGCGATGGCGGCGATCACGCCGGAGAACGGTGTCGAGCTCATTGTTTCGTGTCCCATGCCAAAAAAGATGGATGACGGCGAAATCCGCGCCTGAAGCCTGGTCCGTCGACATCGCCGAAGTGGCAAATGGCGGGCGGAGGCAACCCCCAAGCCATGGCCTAGCCGCTTACATTGTAAGCCGCCAGCGCGGCCATGTTGACGAGTTGGTTATCTTTTGCGCCCAGCTGCACGATCTGCACCGATCGATCGAGCCCGACGAGCAATGGGCCAATGACGGTAGCGCCGCCAAGTTCCTGGAGCATCTTGGTCGAAATCGAGGCCGAGTGGAACGCCGGCATGATCAGCACATTGGCCGGGCCGGACAGTCGGCAGAAGGGATAGGCGGCCATGAGCTCGGGGTTGAGCGCAACGTCGGCGGACATCTCGCCGTCATATTCGAAGTCGACACGTCTGCCGTCGAGAATCCTGACCGCCTCGATGACGCGCGCCGAGCGTTCTCCCGGGGGATGGCCGAAAGTGGAAAAGGCGAGCATGGCCAGCCGCGGCTCATAGCCGAGACGCCGGGCAACCCCCGCCGCCTCGATCGCGATATCCGCGATCTCGGATGCCTCCGGCATTTCGGTCACGGCAGTATCCGCGACGAGGACGGTGCGGGCGCGGGTGACCACCAGTGAGACGCCGATCACACGGTGTCCCGGTTTGGGATCGATCACGCGTCGAACATCCGCGAGCGCGACCGAGAAATTCCGCGTAACCCCCGTCACCATGGCGTCGGCGTCGCCAAGGGCGACCATGCAGGCCGCGAAATGGTTGCGATCGGTATTCACGAGCCGCTGGCAGTCGCGTACGAGATAGCCGTGTCGCTGCAGGCGCTCGTAGAGATAATTGATATAGGTGGCGTTGCGCGTCGACAATCGCGCGTTGACGATCTCGATGCCGTCGCCGAGTTCGATGCCGGCCTGCGTTGCCGTGTCCTTGACGCGATCCTCCCGGCCGACGAGCAGCGCCGTCCCCAGACCCTGGTGCACGAAACTTGCGGCAGCGCGAATGACCTGCTCTTCCTCGCCCTCGGCGAAGACGACGCGTTTGGGACTCCGGCGCAGTCGCGTGAATACTTGCACAAGCGTGCCCGCAATCGGATCGCGCCGCGAGCGCAACTGCTCCCGATAGCCGTCCATGTCGACGATCGGTTTGCGTGCGACACCGGTATCCATCGCCGCTTTGGCGACCGCGGGCGGCACGTAGGAAATCAGACGCGGATCGAACGGCACCGGGATGATGTAATCGGGCCCGAATTTGGGCCGCGCCCCGTAGGCGGTGGCCACCTCATCGGGCACGTCCTCGCGCGCCAGCGCCGCGAGTGCGCGGGCGGCGGCGATCTTCATTTCCATATTGATCGCCGATGCTCGCACGTCGAGTGCACCGCGAAAGATGTAAGGAAATCCTAGCACGTTGTTGATCTGGTTCGGGTAATCGGAGCGGCCGGTGGCCATGATGGCGTCCGTGCGCACCTGTGCCACCTCCTCGGGGGTGATTTCCGGATCGGGATTGGCCATGGCGAAGATGATCGGCTTGTCGGCCATCGACTTCACCATCTCCCTGGTCATCGCGCCTTTGACCGAAAGGCCGAAAAAGACATCCGCGCCTTCGACCGCCTCCGCGAGCGTGCGTTTGCTTGTGTTGACGGCATAGGCCGATTTCCACTGGTTCATGCCCTCCTTGCGGCCCTGATAGATCACGCCCTTCGTATCGCAGAGAATAAGGTTTTCCGACCGGAACCCGATCGCCTTCAGCAGTTCGAGGCAGGCGATGCCGGCGGCGCCCGCGCCGTTGCAGACGAGCTTGGTGGTGGCGATATCGCGACCGGTCAGGTCGAGCGCGTTCAGCAGGCCGGCGGCCGCGATGATGGCGGTACCGTGCTGATCGTCATGGAAGACGGGAATGTCCATCAGCTCGCGCAGGCGGTGCTCGATGATGAAACATTCGGGCGCCTTGATGTCCTCGAGATTGATGCCGCCCCAACCCTTGCCGAGAAGCCTTACGCAGTTGACGATCTCGTCGGGATCCTTCGAATTGATTTCGAGATCGATCGAATCGATGTCGGCGAAGCGCTTGAACAACACCGCTTTGCCTTCCATCACCGGCTTGGCGGCGAGCGCGCCGCGATCGCCGAGTCCGAGGATGGCGCTCCCGTTGGTGATCACCGCGACAAAATTGCCTTTGGTGGTGTAATCGTAGGCACGACTCTCGTCTTCGGCGATCGCCAACACGGGCACCGCCACGCCGGGCGAATAGGCGAGCGAAAGATCGCGCTGGGTGGCCATGGGCTTGGTGGCGACGACCTCGAGCTTGCCGGGCCGGCCCGACGCATGGAATTGCAGGGCCTCCTGGTCGGTGAAGGTCGGTCGGCGGTGGGAGGGGGGCTTGGCGAGCATTGTTACTCCGTACGCGGGCTCGGGATGGCCTGACGCAACTGACGTTAGCGGAAGCCATGGCATTCGCTCAAGCGAAGGCCTCCCGCATGGCCGCCGTCCGCGCATGGTTGCACTGATCATGCTCGCGGGCTAAGGACGGCTCGCCCGACCGCGACCTGTCATGATCCGCTTCATTTTCCGCCTTTTCGGTCTTTTGTGTTTGGCGGCCGCCTTCATCCTGGTGGTTTACGACGGCACCAAATCGATTGCGGGCAACGCGCTCTTTCTCACCAGTGTGCGCACGCTATGGCAGATCGTCCATGCGCCGAGCCTTGCCAAGTTGCAACCGCTTATCACGCCCTATGCCGCCGGCTACCTGTGGGATCCCGTCACGCTTGCCGTGCTCGATGCGCCGGCGTCGCTGTTGCTTACTCTGTTTGGGATCGTTTTGTTGCTGCTCGGCCGCCGCAAAAAGCGGCTGATCGGCTACGAGCGGGATTAGCGCGTCGTTCGGGGGCATATGGCTCGCGCCGGTATGGCGCAAGTCCGTGTTCCATCGCCTTGGGCGCCGGACGGGATTGGCGTTTCGTTTTGCCGGGCGCGGGCCTATATTCGTAAGTCACGGCATTGCCGAGAGGGCGTACGATGTTCGGTTTAAAGAAGCTCGTCATGCCGAGCCGCGGCGAGGCGTTGCCCGGTCGCGCTATGCCGATCCCGACGGCGGCGGAGCATTTCGTCAATCATCGCCCGCTCAAAGGGCCTTACCCACCGGGATGTGCCAAAGCCGTGTTTGCGCTCGGATGTTTCTGGGGAGCCGAACGCAAATTCTGGGAGTTAGGCCAGGGCATTTTCGTCACCGCCGTCGGCTATGTGGGCGGGTTCACACCCAATCCAACCTATGAGGAAGTCTGCAGCGGGCGTACCGGCCACGCCGAAGCGGTGCTGGTCGTCTATGATCCGCGGGCGATTTCCTACGAAACGCTGCTCAGAACATTCTGGGAAAGTCACGACCCGACGCAAGGCATGCGCCAGGGCAACGACATCGGCACGCAGTACCGTTCCGCGATCTACGTATTCACGCCGGAACAGAAAGAAGCGGCCCTGGCCTCGAAGGCCGTCTATCAGGAGGAACTCCACAAGCGGGGTTACGGCGCCATCACCACCGAGATCGTCGATGCGACCGAGTTCTATTTCGCGGAAGCCTATCACCAGCAATATCTTGCCAAGAATCCGGGAGGCTATTGTGGTCTCGGCGGCACCGGGGTTGCGTGTCCGGTCGGAGCGGGATCGGAACGGCGGGGCACAACCGGGTGAATCCGCCGGCGCTTGCGTGCACGGCCGGCGCCGGTGTCCGCGCGCCCGGTGAGGATTTGTTAACCATATAAGGTGTTAATCGGGCTTGATTTCCGTTGCCGCTCCGGAACAGGCCCGTGATTCGCCGCGCTCGATGTCTGTTGCCATTGCTGGCTGCGCTCGCGGCATCAGGCTGCGTATCGAATCCGGGCCACGAGCGGGGGTTGCTGACCGCGACGTCGGCTGCGCCGATCGCGGCAACACCGCAAGGCGACATCCAGGAGCGGCCAGCAGGACGCAACGGTTCGATCGTGCAGTACCGGCCGCCAGCGTCGGCCTGGGATCGAGTCTATGCGGCCGGCGGCGAACCGGTCGTGTATCCCCCGCGCGAAAGCGTCTATACGCTCGACAGCGGCGATAGGCTGCGCGTGGTCGTCTTCGGCCAAGAAGGCATTACCGGCAGCTATATGGTGGATGCCGGCGGCCATGTCAGTCTGCCGCTCGTCGGCTCGGTGCCGGCGCGCGGGCTTACGACCCAGGCCCTGTCCAAGGCGATCGCCGAACGGCTCAAGCACGGCTACCTGCGCGATCCCAATGTCACCGTCGACATCGAGGCATATCGGCCCTTCTTCATCCTCGGCGAGGTGACGACCCCGGGACAATACCCCTACGTGCCGAACATGACCGTAGAAACTGCGGTTGCGATCGCAGGCGGTTTTGCGCCCCGAGCCGACAAGCGCACGGCCGAGATCACGCGCAAACAGGAAAAGTTCGAGGTCCCGTTCACCTCTGCGGTGCGGCCCGGCGACACCATCATGGTCAGGGAGCGCTGGTTTTAAAATCCGCCTGCCATCGGCATAATCGGGTGATCGAAAGATTTCATCCGGCCCTATCCCTGCGTACGGCACGGAGTTATCGTCCGAAATCGCCTCGTCAAGCGCCGCCGCAATCGGCAACGACGCCGAAAGATGCTATTTCCGCATATGCGCATCCAGGAAGCGCAACGTGCGACTCCAGGCGAGATCGGCGGCCTCCTTGCGGTAGCTCGCCCGTTCATCGCAATAGAATCCGTGCGGCGCATCGGGATAAGTATAGATTTCCGCCTGCGGCTGCTTGCGCCGGATCTCCTCGACGGTCGACATCGGAATGCTCTCGTCCTTTTCGCCGAAATGCATCTGGACCGGGCATTTCGGCTTTTCATCGGCAAATCGGCCGATCTGCCCGCCGTAGAAGGCGACCGCCGCCGACAGGCCCGGGACGCGGCATGCGGCAAGGAAGGCCGCGCTGCCACCCATACAGAAACCGATGACGCCGACCGGGCCAACGCCTTTGAGGTCGTCTTTGGCGGCAGCGACGTCGTGCATCATGTGATCCCAGTTGAGATTTCCGAGATAGCTGCGGGCATGCGCGATTTCGTCCGGCGAATAGCCGCTTTCGAAATTGCGCACAAATCGATCGAACACCGCGGGTGCCACCGCCACGTAACCAAGCGCGGCGAGGCGATCGCAGACCGTGCGGATGTGATGGTTGACCCCGAAAATCTCCTGCACCACCACCATACCGCCCTTGACCGCGCCTTGCGGATCGGCGCGGTAGGCGCCGAGCGTATGCTGGTCGGCCGTGGTGAGGGTGAAATGCTTGCCCAAGGTAACCTCCCTGTCGAGACAAGTAAGAATGATATTCCGCCGCCGGCGAATTTCTAGCACGCGGGGCGGCAAGGCCAACAGCCGCGGCCTTTGCGCCCGACGGGACAGCATGACTGTGTTGCGGCTAATGCGACCGTGACAAGGCGAATGCCTCCGCCAGAAGTTCGTAGGAACGCCTGCGCGCGGCATGGTCGTAGGTCATGGTGATCACCATCAACTCGTCCGCTTGCGTCGCCTGCAGCAACGACTTGAGCTGCGCCACGACCGTGCCGGGTGCGCCGACCGCCATGCGCTTGCGGTTGTGCGCGATGCGTGCTCGGTCGAGCGGCGTATAGGTGTAGGCGGTGGCCTCGGCGGGAGAGGCCAGGGGAAGATATTCGCCTCGGGCACGTCGCACGAAATTCAGGTCCACGGTGGTCGCCAGTCGCTCGGCCTCCGCGTCCGTCTCGGCGCATACAACATGAGTTGCAAGAATGGCATAGGGCTCGTCCCGTGCTGGAGAGGCGCGAAACGCATCGCGGTAAAGACGCATGGCCTCGACCGCGTCGAAATCGGCGAAGTGGTGCGCAAACGAGAAGGGCACGCCGAGCCTGCCCGCCAATCGCGCCGAATAATCCGACGAACCGAGCAGGAAGATGGGCGGCAACGGGGCATCCGACGGCATGGCGCGTACCTGGTGGAAAGGGTGGCCGGCGGGGAAGCCACGCGTCTCGAGCAGCAGGAGCTCGTTCAGACGGTCGAGGAAGTCGTCTTCCTCGCTGACACCCTGCCGCCTCCGCAGCATGTAGGAGGTGGCGGGATCGGTCCCGGGCGCCCGGCCAAGGCCCAGATCGATGCGCCCCGGGAACAGCGCTTCGAGCGTTTTGAACCGTTCCGCAACGGCAAGCGGCGCATGATTGGGCAACATCACCCCTCCCGCACCGACGCGCAGTTTCGTCGTCGCCGCCGCAATCTGGCCCACCATCACCTCGGGCGCAGACGAAGCAATCGACGGGAGGCTGTGGTGCTCGGCAACCCAATACCGGATGAAGCCGAGCTGGTCGGCAAGCCGGGCCAGGTCGATCGAGTTATGCAACGCTTGCACGGCGCTCGTACCTGAGGCGACCGGAGCAAGATCAAGGACGGAAAGCGGGACCATGGGATCATCCTATATCATCCGCGATCAAGCCGCGGCGCGAGCGCGGCAGGATGCCGCCCGTGGCCCCGGATGGGGTTCGGTACGTCACGCATGACGGTGCTTCTCTGATGCCGCAATCCGCGTATGATGAGACGGTCCGCGTATCATGAGGTGAAACGACAGGGGACATTGGCATGGTCTCGCTGCTCGAATGGAAAGTACCGGCGGCAGTGCAACCCCGCCCGCAGGACTACGGCTTTGATCTTGAGCGCACGCTGGCCGCCGTCGTGGGGCTGCATGCCATCATCCCGCCCGATGCCTTTACGGCTGAAACGCTCGGGATCGAACGGGCCGGCAATGGCGTGCATATCGGGGATGGGCTCGTATTGACGATCGGCTACTTGATAACCGAGGCCGGGCAGGTTTGGCTCCATCTCAGCGACGGCCGCGTGGTGGAGGCTCACGCGCTCGGCTTCGATCAGGAGACCGGCTTCGGTCTTGTGCAGGCGCTCGGTCGCATCGATCTGCCGCAGCTTCCATTCGGTTCCTCGAAGCACGCCGAAGTAGGAGAGCGCGTGATCATCGGCGGGGCGGGCGGGCGCACCCGTTCGGTTTCCGGCCGCATCGTCGCACGGCAGGAGTTCGCGGGTTATTGGGAATATCTGCTGCCGGAGGCGATCTTTACGTATCCGGCCCATCCCAACTGGGGTGGCACGGGACTGATCAACGGCGCCGGCGAATTGATCGGTATCGGCTCGCTGCAGGTCGAACGCGCACGCGAAGGGGGGAACGAACATCTCAACATGATCGTGCCGATCGACGAACTCAAGCCGATCCTTGACGATCTGCGCAGGTTCGGCCGCGCCAACAAGCCGGCACGGCCCTGGCTCGGACTCTATTCCACCGAGATCGAGGACAAGGTCATCGTGGTCGGCGTCGCGCCCAAGGGGCCAGCGGCACGCGCGGAGCTGAGGACCGGCGACATCGTGGTGGCGGTGAAAGGCGAGAGGGTCTCGAGCCTTGCCGCGTTCTATCGCAAGATCTGGTCGCTCGGGGTTGCCGGCGTCGAAGTCCCGCTCACGCTCTATCGCGACGGCCTCACTTTCGACGTGCGGGTAAATTCGTCCGACCGAGCCAAATTCCTGAAGAACCCGCGCGTGCATTGAGCCTCGTCCCGGGCGCGACGTGTGGCATGATCGCGCGCCGCGGATTCCGGGTCACGCCGCGTGGCAGCGCCGCGCTGCGAATGATCGTTGCGCCGCGGTCATGCCCGCAGGAGCGACTGAGGCAGACGCACGATACGGAGAAGTCCTGCCGCGCTCGACAGGCTGTGCAGGGATCGACGCGCCTCCAGGAACAGATGGCGCAGGAGAAGTCGGTCGGTCATGCCCGCCGGTTCCTCGACGAAGGACAGGCGGTGCAGCGAATAGAGACCGATCAGGCAGGCAATGCCGAAGAAGAAGGCCCATGACTGCAGATTAAGGACCTGGAGGGTCACGTCGTCGCGACCGCCGGCCCAGGTGAGCGCGAGGGTCAGTTGATGGCGGGCGAAGAAGTCGGCGAACAGTCCGCCCAAGATCGGCGCGAACCCGGCGCAGAGGGCGGTGATCACGCTATTGGCGGCGAGGTAGGCGGTCGCCCGGCCGGCCGGCGAAAGCTTCATCGCGATGTTGCCCGAGGCCAGCCCCACGCCGGCCGTCGCCACGCCCATCAGAATATGGACGCCGATCAATACGTAGAACCGTATCGGTTCGATCCACGGTAGGCCGACGAGAGTCCAGGCCAAGACGCACGCAAGGAACAAGGGCGCCGCGATCCCGAGCACGGCCTTGTTGCTGAAGCGATCGATCAACGTGCCCCAGAAGCCGAGTGCCGCGAGGTTGCTAAGCTGGCTGGCTGTCGTAAGCACGAGGATCGCCGTCATGGAGTAACCGAGAGTCTTGAGCAGATAGATGGTGAAAAACGGCGCCGCGAGATTCACCGCGAAATTCCAAGACGACAAAAATAGGAGCAGACGCCGAAAATTGGCATCGCGGAATGGGGCGGCGAACAGGGCGACAAGAGAGCTCGTTGTCCCCGCCGGCGCCATTGGCCGCTCCGGAGTGAGCCGCAGGAGATAGACCCCGACGAAGCCGATGAGCGCGCTGAGCGCGAATACGAACGAATAGCCTGCAACCGTCGCGTCGGCAGCGTACTTCTTCCAGGCGTCGATCAGCATCCCGCCGAGGAACGCGACCACGATGGACAGCGCCGTCGTAGCCGCCGTGCGACGGCCGAAGAAGCGACCGAACTGCGTTGCCGGGACGAGGTCGCGCATCCACGAATTCCAGGCGCATCCGCCTATCGCCGCCATGCCTTGGTAGATCGCAAGCGATACGACCAACATGGTGATTGCGGTCGGCGGATCGAACAAAGGTGCGGTCGCCGCGCCCAATAAAAAGGCGCGGCCGATGCCGGCGGCCCAGACGCAGATGGTACGGCGAACCCGCAACCGCTCAACCAGAACGACCGCGGGAATTTGCAGCAGCTGGACAAGGAACGGCACGGCGGCCAGAACGCCGACGGCGAAATTATCGGCCCCGAGCGCGACGGCAAAGCCGGCGAGGAATACGCCCGTGCTCAGCGTTCCCATCGCCTCGCTGGCAAGCGCGTCATAGAGAATGAGGCGCAGCGTACGTCGTTCGATCGCGTCCGGGGAATGCAGGGCGATGCCGATGCAGCGCGAGTCGGCGGCTCCACGGTCGAGCATGGGCGTCCTCTATGGTGTCCTCGGTCGCCGGGCGCGACGGTTGACTTTATCGTGCCGACCTCCAGGCAGACTTTCTGCGCCGCCCGTGCGGACGGCGCCGAGGGCAGAAAGCGAGTCTGGAAAAATCGGTATGGCGCTCCTAATGAATCTGGGTGGGCCGGCCGCCTTGGTAAGTCCCCGTGGGTCGATCGCGGCCCGTCCCTCAACCCCAACCCCCAACGTGATCGGCCCTCCCAAGGCGGTCCGGCTCCGGACGAATTGCCGTCGCGTCTGCCCCGCTCTCCGGCCGCCGGCGGGCCAAGGCGCCTTACCCTGCGTTCGCGTCGACCGAAGCGTGCCTCTGACCGGCAGTCGCCGGTATCGGCGAGCCGTGGCGCCGCGGGCAGCGCAATGAGGCAAAGACGGAAACATCTGGCGCTCGGCGCGCGCGACTGCGGCACCGGCGCCCGCACCCGGTCAATGTCGTTTCCGGATCTCGGCACCATGTGGGCGCACAGCGTGCAAAGGGGGGACCGACCGCGGCCAGGGATGTCGTGGCTCAGGGCTGACAGGAGGCGGCGGCGGAGCCCGCTTGGCGCGCCCGAGACGATTCGAACGTCCGACCTTTGCCTTCGGAGGGCAACGCTCTATCCAGCTGAGCTACGGGCGCGCGCCGCTTCCACATAGATGAAAGGCCCGCCAACGGCAACGGCTGGCCCCGGCCCGGGCTAAGGACAAGGATGTCTGCGCCCGTCGTAGCCGAGATAGGTGCCCGACGCCGGGTCATAGGAGCGGAACCGGCTCACGCAATAGGCTTCTGGGTCGCCGCCAAAGACCGGTCCGTCATAGATCGGGCCTTCATAGTCGTAGTAACCGGGACCGTAGTCGTAGACATAGGGATCGGCCGCGAGCGCGCTGCCCAAAAGAGCGCCGGCAACGAAACCCAAACCGAGCCCAGGCCCGAAGCTTCCATGACGATGATGAAAGGCGTGATGATGATGGTACTGAGCCTGGGCCGGCGCCGAGAATGACAACATCGCGGCCAAGACCGGCATGGCGATCGTTCGCAAACGCATGCGACATTTCTCCACATTGGGGCCTAGTCGCCCTCGATTTCTGCCAACGCCGATCGACGCGCGCGCGTTCCGGGGCGGGAGTCCAGGAACTTGTGGTTAAACTTGCCGCTGCGGGTCCGCCTGCTTTGCCGGGCGGCGCGAATCTCATAGTGCTGAACCCATTCGCGCATGGTGCGCGCAAGGAGTTCTTCCCATGGCAGCCAACGCCGCCGCCCCCAAATCCAAACCGGTGACCACCCGTCATCTTGCCGCCGTGCTGGCGGAGCAACACCAGCTCACGAAAAAGCAGGGCCTCGAGATGCTGGAGGATCTGATCAGCCTGATCACCAAGCACCTGAAGAAGGGCGAACGGGTGAAGATTGCCGGGCTCGGAATTTTACAGGTGCGCAAGCGCGCCGCCCGCATGGGCCGCAATCCGATGACGGGCGAGGCGATCAAGATCAAGGCCTCCAAGAAGGTTGCCTTCCGCCCAGCCAAGGATCTCAAGATGGCCATCTGAATTCGCTTACGCACGCGGCGCGGGCCTGGGTCCCGCCTACGCGCCGTTGTGCATTGCGAAGAACTGGTCGCCACAGGCCCATCATCCGTCGGCGCAGCGACGGCCCCGCCGGGCAACCGGCGGGGCTTTTGCTGCTAATGCCGCGCCGGCGCGGCAATACCCTCTGAAATAGAGCAGGCGACGCCCCCGGGTGGCTGGCCGATGCTTGCGGCGGGTTGCGGAAATACGGCCTGTGGCAAGGTCCAAGCGCGGGTAAGGGGCGAAAGATGCATCCATAGCCCCGGGATTCGCGGCAGCCTTGCGGCGCGAAAAGGGAGCCGAAGGCAGCGCGCCGGGCATCGGCTACGCGAGGAAACCGTCATTTCGCCCGCGGATGGCTGGGTTGCTAACGCGCTGCGGGCCGCCGACGCCGCCCGCAAATCAGCCCCGCATCGACTTCGCGCCGCTCGAGCCCCTTGGTGGCGCCGGGCACGGTTCCGCGGGGCGACGCGGCGCGAGGCACGGGTGGCCGCCCGGGCACGGCTCTTTCCTTCGACGCCGCCGGGATCGGAATGGACCGCGATCCCAGTTGCTGCCGGCCGGGCGGCTCCTGCGGGGCTGCACGTCTTGTCGCAACCGCCGCCGGCCTATAATGAACATCAAACCTCGCACGGAGGAGGTCATGCCGCAGCCGGCCGAGAAGCAGGACAGGGCGCCGACGATACTCAAGGATGCCGCTTTCGTCTGGGAGGATCCGCTCGACATCGAGCACGAGCTGACGGAAGACGAGCGCATGGTGCGCGACACGGCGCGCGGCTTCGCGCAGGATTACCTGATGCCGCGGGTGATCGAGGCTTGGCGTGAGGAGAAATACGACCCGAACATGATTCGCGAGATGGGGCGCCTCGGCCTGCTCGGGCCCACTATACCCGAAGAATACGGCGGCGCCGGCCTGGGTTATGTCGCCTATGGTCTGATCGCGCGCGAATTGGAGCGTGTCGATTCGGGCTACCGCTCGACCATGTCGGTGCAATCCTCGCTGGTCATGTTCCCGATTTATGCCTATGGTTCGGAGACGCAGCGCCGCAAATATCTGCCGAAGCTCGCAACCGGCGAATTGGTGGGCTGTTTCGGTCTGACCGAGCCGGATCACGGCTCCGATCCCGGCTCCATGGTCACGCGGGCAGAGAAGGTGACTGGGGGCTACCGGCTCGACGGTGCCAAGAGTTGGATCTCCAACGCGCCGATCGCCGATATTGCGGTCGTGTGGGCGAAGCTCGAGGGGGTCATCCGCGGGTTCATCGTCGAGCGCGGCACGAAGGGTTTTTCGACTCCCAGGATCGAGGGCAAGCTTTCGTTGCGCACCTCGGTCACCGGCGAGATCGTGCTCGACGGCTGCGTGGTCCCGGAGGATAATCTCCTGCCCGATGCGAAAGGCCTCGCCGGTCCTTTCGGCTGCCTCAACAATGCCCGCTATGGTATAGCCTGGGGAGCCATGGGCGCGGCCGAGTTCTGCTGGCACCGCGCGCGCCAATACGTGCTCGAGCGCAGGCAGTTTGGCCGTCCGCTTGCGGCCAACCAGCTGATTCAGAAGAAACTCGCCGACATGCAGACGGAGATTGCGCTCGGCCTGTCCGGTGCGCTGCGTTTGGGTCGCATGTTGGAGCAAGGGCGCGCGGCGCCTCCATCCATTTCTCTCATGAAACGCAACAATTGCGGCAAGGCGCTCGACATCGCGCGCATGGCGCGCGACATGCACGGCGGTAACGGTATTGCCGAGGAATACCACGTGATGCGCGTGCTGGCGAATCTTGAGACGGTTAACACTTACGAAGGCACGCACGACATCCACGCGTTGATCCTCGGTCGTGCGCAGACGGGAATCCAGGCGTTCTTCTGACACGACAGCGCGCCGGTTTCCTTCTCCGTGCAGATGGCCGAGCTGCGGACGTCGACATCCGGTCGCGCGCGGCATGACGATGTCTGTGCGGGGACTGAGCCCCGAGGTTCGGGGGGTTTGACCTCGGGCCGCGGCGGCCGCGGGAGGCCGACGACTTGCCGCGCGACCGCTACCAATCCTCCCGGCCGATTTGGCGCGTCGTCGAGGCGGCGGAATGTCCCATTTCGCACACGCGTTGCGTCATCGGACTCTGCGGGTCGGCGAGCGCGTCGATGACCGTGAAATGATTGGCACCGGAGATCGCCTCGTACCTTGCCGTGGTTCCACCTCGCCGCCAGACCTCGGCGATGACGCGGCTCTGACGCAGGAACTCATTTGATTCACGTTCGCCCACGACGGCATCGAGCATCCGCCCCTTCGGTGCCGGCCAATGGACGGGCGAGAGGCGGCGTGCCTCGGTTTCGTCGAGCCGCAGATCGACATTCATCGAGACATGTACCAAGGGCAACAGGTCGAACACGCCCGAGATGGCATAGGCCGCCGGCACGAGATCGTGCGGCAGGTCGGGGGCGACAGCCTTCCAATCCTGTGCCAGCATACAGGCGGCAAGATGGCCGCCGGCTGAATGACCATAAACGGTGATGCGCTTTCCGTGCCTGCGCCACAGCCACATGCAAGCCGCGCGTATTTCCTCGACGATGGTGGCGATGGTCACCTGCGGGCAGAGATCGTAGCCGACGATCGCGACGGATACGCCGCCTGCATTGGGACCCCTGGCCATCTGACTGAAACTCGCGGGGGAAAGCGATCGCCACCAGCCGCCATGGACAAACATGGCAAGCGGCGCGTTCATGCTTTTCGCCGGAAAATAGTCGATGGTCTGGCGCGGCGAAGGACCGTAACGCAGGCCGATTTCCGCGTCGCGCGCCTCGCTCCGATAGGCTGCGGCCTCGCGCTCCCAGCGGGCGAAGATCTGCGGATGTTCCGGCACGCGGGCACGGTTATTGTACTCTTGTTCGTAGTTTATGGTCATGGTCGGAATCTCCAAGCGCACCATGCGCCACCGTCCGGTCTCGACGCAAGATGCGCTTTTCGCAGGACGCGAAGCCGGCTATTTCTTCGGCTATGAAGGTGGACGGCACCCCGCGGCGCGCGATCTGGCTCGAGGATGACGGTAACGCCATCGGTATCATCGACCAGACGCTATTGCCGCATCGTTTCGTCACACGGCGCCTCGCAACAGCCGCCGAGGTGGCACGGGCCATTCGGACCATGCAAGTGCGTGGCGCGCCGCTGATTGGTGTCGCCGCGGCATTTGGTTTATGGCTTGCATTGCGCGAGGACGCTTCGGATGCGTCGCTCGAGCGAGCCTATAGCACGCTCCTTGCCACCCGTCCGACGGCGGTCAATCTGAAATGGGCGCTGGAGGGGGTTGTTACGACGGTGCGCGACCTCCCGCGCGCCGATCGCGCGGCGGCCGCATTACGACGGGCGAGCGAGCTTGCCGAGGAGGACGTGGCCATCAATCGCTCTATTGGTCGCCATGGACTGCGGCTGATCGAGGAAATCGCTGCGCGCAAGAACGATGGGCGGGTGAACGTGCTGACGCATTGTAATGCCGGTTGGCTTGCCACAGTCGACTGGGGCACGGCGACCGCGCCGGTCTACATGGCGCACGACGGCGGCGTCTCGGTCCATGTCTTCGTTGACGAGACGCGACCGCGCAACCAGGGCGCCGCGCTCACCGCATGGGAATTCGCCAAGCATGGCGTACCTCATACGGTCATCCCCGACAACACCGGCGGCCACCTGATGCAGCGCGGCATGGTCGATATCGTCATCGTCGGCGCCGACCGCGTCAGCGCGCGGGGCGACGTGTGCAACAAGATCGGCACGTATTTGAAGGCGCTGGCGGCGCACGACAACGGGGTGCCGTTCTATGTGGCGCTCCCATCGCCGACGATCGATTTTGACATCGTGGACGGGCTAAACGAGATTCCCATCGAGCAGCGCGGTGCCGAGGAGGTCGCAACCGTCAGCGGTAAGACGCAGGACGGAAGGTTTGAAACCGTTCAGATTGTGCCCGACGGTTCCCCCGTTGCAAACTATGGCTTCGATGTGACGCCGGCGCGCCTCGTCACCGGGCTCATCACCGAACGCGGCGTGATCCCCGCAAGTCCCGCCGCTCTAGCGGAAACCTTCTTCGATCGCGCCGGACGACGTGCTACGGTAGGTTCCTGATGTACGCCGCGCGACCGATGGAGCCTCCGATTGATCGCCGCCAGTCGGCCACGGCGCTGGCGATCGCGCGCGGCAGCGCAAGATTGCTGTACGCGCACGGCTTCAGCGTGGTCCACGAGCTGCCATTGCCCTCCGGGCGGCGGGCTGACATCGTCGCGCTCAATCCCCGCGGCGATATATGGATCGTCGAGGTCAAATCCTCGGTGGCCGATTTTCGCGCCGACGAGAAATGGCCCGACTACCGGGCACATTGCGATCGGCTGTTCTTCGCTACATCGCTTGAAGTTCCCCACGACATCTTCCCGTCCAATGCCGGATTGATTGTCGCGGATGCCTTCGGCGGCGAATTCAAATACGAGGCGCCAGAACACAGGCTATCGGCGCCGACACGCAGGGTGATGACATTGTTGTTTGCCCGCGCTGCGGCCGTGCGATTGCAGGCGCTCGCCGACCCGACGGGGCCATATGACGAAATCGTATGACGCCTC